>JAGWVO010000353.1 GCA_018970845.1 Planctomycetota bacterium | reverse complement strand
GACACCACCGAGATCCGCTACACCTACGCCAATGGCGTGGTGATGACCTGCCGGCAGAAACTCAACACGAAGAACCCCGACCAGGGGACGGAGTTCATCGGTGACAAGGGGAGCCTGTTCGTTTACCGGGGAGGCATTGTCGCCAATCCCGGGGAGTTGCTCAAAGGCATCGACATGCCGAAGATCACTTCCAGCCAGGCCAATTTCGCCCATGTGAAGGACTTCTTTGATTGCGTCAAGTCGCGCAAGGCGCCATGCGCCGATGTCGCCATCGGGCACCGCTCGGCCACCGTGTGCCATCTGGGAAACATCGCGGTGAGGTTGGGCAGGCCGGTTCGCTGGGATCCCTTGTCGGAGGCCATCATAGGCGACAACGAAGCCGCGAAATGGCTGACAAAGGAATACCGGAAGCCTTACAGCCTTGCCTGAAGAACCGACCAGCCTCACGCAAACCGAAGGACCTTTCCATGACCATGCGACTGTTCGCGCCGCTTTTGCCGTTGGCGCTGGCCGCCCTGGCCTTCCCGCTTCCTTGCAAGGCCGAGGACGGCCCCGCCAAGGGAACCATGGCGGGATACCTGCTGGTTCCCCACCAGAAGGTGCCTGAATCGTTCAATGCCGGATTCTCAATGTATGTCGCCGCCTGGCCGCTTTTGCGGGAATATCCCGGAAACCAGTTCCAGACGGGATTGTTCGGCACCTGGATGTTCGCGCAATATCCAGGACCCAAGCCCAAGGATTTGTATTCCGATATCGAAGGTGGCCTGGGGTGGTGGCGCGACACCCGGTTCGCCACGGAAACGCCCAAATTCATCATGGGCGGGGTGACTCTCAACTTCAGCGAATGGGCGAATGGCCCGGGCGCTGGCAAGGGCCGCAACTGGAACAAACCCCTCGGCTTGTATGGCGTGGCGCAACTGAGCCCATGGGTTCTTTGGCCACCCGACGGCTTGAACCTCAAGCAGGGTACCTGCGGGGAGTTGTTCGGGTACGGCTACCTGCCCCTTCCGCTCACGCGCGCCAAGGCGACCACGGCGGGCAAACCCGTGCCGACAGGTGACCAAGCATGGACCCTGTTCCTCAACACGGGCAATTTCAAGGGTCCGGTGACTTTTTTCACGCCTTACTTCTGGTCCAAGGCCACCACGGAAAAGCCCGAACTGGCGGGCATGTTCCTCGATGCCAAGCCATCGGCGCCGAACAAGGCGCTGCAAATGGAAACCCAGTATGTGCCAAGCCTTCAGGCCACCGACTCCAAGGGAAACACATGGGCGCGGATCGCGCCGACCTCGTTTCCCCGTGGGCCCAACGGGGATTCCATTCTGGTACACAAGATGATGGCCCACGACCGAGCCGCGCTCTGGAATCAGGTGAGGGACTGGTTCGAGGGGGGAAAGGCCGCCAGCGGGAAAATCGACACCCGGGGATCCGCGACGCACACATTCACGGGCGGGGGTGGATCCACTTGGAGGATTTACGGTCCGGATGTTCCGCGGGACAACCGCGTGGCATTGGCATGGAATTCATTCGCGACTCCCGTCGCGATCGACCAGGAAACCTATGGCTACCGCTGGAACGCGGAGTCCGTTTCGACGACGAAGGCCGGCCCCGGCAGCCTGACCACGCTGCCCCAGTACTTCAGGCTCGGCAAGAACAAGGACAACAAGCCCCTCTGGATTGTCGCCAAGCCCGAGGATGTTCCGGCGGAGACCGGACTGGCCAAGGCTGAATTTCGCCGGCCCAAGGCGGCGCGCGCCGAGGCCTATGTGACGCCCGAGGAGGCGGACAGTCCTTGGAGGAAGCCCGGGCCGGTGGCGGGTCCTTTCGAGGCCCGACCGGGAGACGGCAGCGTGCTGACTTATTCCTGGTACAGATTCGCCGACCAACCCGCGCTGTTGAACGCCGACCTGACGCCGGCGGAACGGGAGGAAATGCAGGTCCGCGTGGAAAAACTCCACCGGGAATGGAAAAAAGAAAAGGATTACCTGCCGCCGCCGTCCATGGGCAGCCTTGCCGAGATCGATCCGGCGCTGATCATGACGCCGCCCAAGGGTCTGGAAGTGGGCTATGTGCCGATCGTGACAAGGCAGGGCCCGGCCCGTTGAGCCGGAGTTTTGGCGCGCCATATCAACCAGCGGCCAATGGAGGATGAGGCCAACGATGCCCGTGATCGCTTGCCTTCATGGCCTGGCGCGAAGGTCAAGCTCAATCGGGCCAAAACCGGTGATCGGGGCGTCGTCCGCAATCCGCTTGTCTCGGATGAGACAATGGTGGAGCAAGCCATTCTTGTCGATACCAAGGCTTCTGACATGATTGGCCGGCACATTGGCCTCAACCAGCTTGCCCGCGATGGCATACAGTTCATCCACCGTCCGAGGTGCCACCTCCGACTTGTGTGATCCGATTTCAGCCCCCTTCTCCACCCATTCGGTCTCAAGTTTGACAGGCGGCCCGGGCATAGGCGGCTTGGAGGACTCCAACCGTCGCTCGATGACCTTGCCGTTCCTCACGACGATCGTTGTCTCGGAGCGGGCGCCCGTGAAGCTGGAACGAACCACCTTGTACTGGTAGCTGTTTCCACACATTTCCCTGGCCACCTTCCATTTGGCGGCACTATCGGCCAATCGCTGCGCATCGGTCGCATCAGCGAAGCTGAAAACGAGAAAGAGTTTGGCAAGGAACCCATTCAAGAGCATGGCTTGTCACCCCCACGACATGAATCACCGAACCGCATCGATCACAAGGGTAGGCTACACGAGACCAATCCACGACGCACAAGACAACCCATGAACCTCGAATGATTCCGCCCATCACGGTTTTCAAAGCAATCGATGGGAAGGAAGAATGATGTGCTTGAAACCCGCGCGGATTTCCGTGGCTCGCAAGGCCTATAGGCGGCCTTGCAGCCTAACGGCGCGAAACTCACTCCACAATCGACTCGGCGCCACCATTGGGGCCGCCGGTGCCCTTGGGTTGGGGAACCTCGGTCAGGGTGGCCTCGGTCAACAGGAGCAGGCTGGCCACGGAAACCGCGTTTTCGAGAGCCGTGCGAACGACTTTCGTCGGATCAATAATTCCCGCCTCGATCATGTCGAGGTAGACGCCTCGCGCCGCGTCAAAGCCAAACGCGCCCTTTCCACTCCGCATCTGGGCGACCACAACTCCCCCATCAGCCCCGGAGTTCTCCGCGATTTGGCGCGTCGGCGCTTCCAGCGCCCGCTTGAGGATTCGCAGTCCGGTGCATTCGTCACCGGAGCAGTTCGCCTCCTCCCTATCAACGGCATCGATCGCCCGCAGCAGCGTGAGTCCCCCTCCGGGCACGATCCCCTCGGCCATTGCCGCCTTGGTGGAATTGATCGAATCCTCAAGCGCTTCCTTGCGGCTTTTCATCTCCGCCTCCGATGGCGCGCCCACCCGGATCACCGCCACGCCCCCCGATAGCTTGGCCAGGCGTTCCCGCAATTTCTCCCGGTCGTACTCCGATGTGGCCTTGTCGATCTGCAGGCGGATCTCATGGCATCGCCCCTCGATGGCGGCCCCGCGTCCCTTGCCTCCGATAATGGTCGCGCACTCCCTGTCCACGATGACGCGCTGGGCCCGTCCCAAGTCCTCCAGCCTGATGTTTTCCAGCTTGATTCCCAATTCCTCGGATATCAGCTTCCCACCGGTGAGGATGGCCAAATCCTCCATCATCGCCTTGCGGCGGTCTCCATATCCCGGAGCCTTGACGGCAACGGTTGCCAGCACGCCGCGAACCTTGTTGACCACCAACCCGGCCAGGGCCTCGCCCTCGACATCCTCGGCGATCACCAGCAGAGGTTTCTGTGTTTGGGCCAATTGCTCGAGCAAGGCGACAAGGTCCTTGAGCATGCTGATT
>JAGWVO010000352.1 GCA_018970845.1 Planctomycetota bacterium | reverse complement strand
AGAGTCACTTTCCAAGGGAAAGAACTTCAATCGACCTGAATTCAACGGGATGGCTCTCTGCTTGAAGCGATATGTAGCCGGATTCAATGATTTTTTTCCCACCGGCTTTTATCAGCAACTCTTTTCCATCAACATCTTTGTCATCAAACTGCGGCTTTTCGTACTCAAGCACCTTCTGGCCATTGATGTGATGCTCGATAAGACCACCACCTCTCACAATGATTTCAGCTTTGACCCAGGCATCACCGTGAATCGTTGCGGATCCGCTGTTCGTGCAGTGTCTGGTGAGGAGGCTTTCCTTCATCACGACATGAGTACCTGGGGTGCATAGGTTGCCTGTCGGCCGCGGGTTTGTCCCATCGCCTCCCAGAAATTGCACCTCGATTGAAACTGGGAAATCCTGCTTGAGCCGCATTGATTCAGGAGGCTGGCAATGGATCATGACCCCGCTGTTGCGCAAGGCCCATGCGGGCGCCCCCTTGGCTTGCTGCCCAATGAACCGGTATTCCAATCGCAACCTGTAATGACTTAGTGGTTCCTTGAAAAAGAGGTGGCCAAACTTTCCGCCAAATTCCGTGTACTTCTGGTAGTCAACCTTGATGACACCATCCTCCACCCGGAATGTATTCAGAGGATCCTCGCCGAACGGATGGCCGGAAATCTTCGGCTTCCATCCTTCAAGATTTTTTCCATTGAATATCGGCTTCCATTCATTTTCCTGCGAGGATGCCTTTTCGACACCAAGTAACAAGATCGCCAAAGCGATGCCGCTGCGAAACATTCGGGGAGTTCGCATTTTCCAATTCCTTGATAACTAACCCGGTTGGCATGATGCCATGCTTCCGGAGGATTATCGATGGTGATCCGGTTATTTCAAGTCAACCGGCGCTTAGTCCGGATGCCGGCACCGTGGCTGACTCGGCTTCTCGTGTCGTGCCCATGGACCTGAATTTCGCAAACCGCTTTTGCACCAATTCATTGGCCTGGATTTTTGTCACATCGCGTATCGACCTGATGACCCAGTTTTTTAGCGTGTTAGCCATCTCTCGCGGGTCCCTGTGAGCCCCGCCAAGAGGCTCGGGTAGGACTTCATCAATAACACCGTGCTTGAGGCAATGCCGAGATGTCAGTTTCAAGGCTTCGGCAGCCATTGGCCTCGTTTGATCGTTCGCTGTTTTCCATAAAATTCCGGCGCATCCTTCTGGAGAAATCACCGAGTAATAGGCGTGTTCGAGCATTGCGACCCTGTCGCCAATCCCAATGCCCAAGGCCCCGCCGGATCCTCCCTCGCCGATCACCACGCAAAAAATGGGGGTCGGCAAGGTTGCCATATGCAGGAGACTATCGGCGATCAGTTGGGCGATGCCTCTTTCCTCGGATCCGATTCCAGGAAACGCGCCTGGAGTATCGATCATGCACAGGACTGGCAACTGGAATTTCGCGGCGAGAGTCATGGCCCGCATCGATTTCCGGTAACCTTCCGGATGGGCGCATCCGTACATGCACTCTTGTCGTTCTTGCAAGGTATGGCCCTTCTGGTGGCCAATAACCATGAGTTTCTGCTCGCCAATCCTGGAGAATCCGCAACGCATGGCCCTGTCATCGCCAAACGCCCGATCACCATGGATTTCCGTGAAATCCTCGAAAACCATCCGTACATAATCCATTGTCTGCGGCCTGTCCCCATGCCGGCTAACAAGCACGGTTTCCCATGCCGAGAGGTTTGAGTATTTCTGGCGTTTGATTCGCACCAATTCCTTGCGAATCCTGAGTATTTCGTCGGAAACCGAAAGCTCGCCGGTCGATTTTTGTTCCATGGAGGCTAGGAGTCGTTCCAGTTCATGGATCTCCTCCTCGAACGGAAGCCTCGCGGGATTTGCCATTTCCTGACCCCCAACCGGAAATCCTTACGGGATCAACTCCAGTATTCCTCGAAGTGGATGTTGCCCCGGTCATGATGGCCCCGATCCGCTCGGAAACCGCGCTTTTCAAGCACCTCGATCACTCCTTCGGGAACCGGGTAGGCGTACTCCCCCGTTTCTCTGTTTTTTTCAGGCACGCCGATCATGGCCGGATTGCCGCAGAGGAATACATGCGTTCGTGAGGGATCAAGTTCCCTGCCGATCTTGCGCTCAACCTCGCCTGATTTGAGCAGGTCTTGGATGTAAACCTTCTTTCCCGCGTTCTCCGGTTCCCTGGTTGCCAGCGGAATGTAGTGGTAATTCCGGTACTGTGACATGAGTTTTTCATGTGTTGCCAGATAACCCAGATCCTTCTTGAGCCGCACACAGCAAGCCGAAACAATCGGACCCTTGTGGCTTGCCAGGAGAAGTTGCTGGGCCATGTAATTATGGGGTGCCTCGCCGGTGCCTGTGCCAAGAAGTAGCACCGTGTCATCGGGCTTAACCAGGTCAAGGTTGTAGGCCCCCGTGATTTTCTCGCCGCAAAACATCCGGTCGCCTTCTTTCAGCATGAAAAGTCGGGGCGTGAGGGCGGGAGCTTTTCCACTGGATGTTTCCCTTACGAGCACAATGTAAAACTCGAGGTAAGGTGTTGTTTGGTTATTTCCCAAGTTGCCCTTTTCATCCAGAATGGCGGCACTGATCGAGTAAGAACGGCGCACCAACTTGGAGCGCTCGCTATCCGGCAAGACTTCCTCCATCGTTCCTGGAAGTCGCGGTTCCCAATTTCCAAGCCCCAAAAGTGTGTATTGCCCCGCCTTGTGCGACATGATCGGTTTGTCGGGTTTGATGCGGATCATCATCAGATCCGAATGAACCTTGTTGAGGCCATGAACGGTGGCGTTGTACTTTTCTGACCTCATCTGGGCGATTTGTTCCGATTCCATTACGCGATGCCCCATATTCGTTGCCGTGCGACGGATTGCCAGAAAACCGGAGGCAGGCAGAACTCCGGTGTAAGGCTGGCGCCGAAGCTTGGATGAGCCATTGGAGAGGCTCCAAGCATCAACTCCCATGTTGGAAATAATGTAGCGAACCACTATGGCCTTCCCAAGTCCCCTTGGTTTGACGGGTTCTCGTCAGGAAACGCAATGAAGTGCATGCATCCCACTCGCTGCCATGGCAATTGGCTGATTGCCAGCCGAAAGTTCGCATATTCCGCTCCAAGCGGGGCTCCTCTGGCGACGGTGGCGCCCACAAGAAGGGTTTTGCCTGAATACCGCTTTAAAATCGACTCAGGGGAATCCCACCCTCCCCCCATGGGCCCCTCGGGGCGAAACAAGGTCAGATCCTGACTTAATGGGTCGGTACCGAAATAAACCAAACCGATTGGAAGATTGGCCCGCCGATTCGTGATTTCATGCTTGGCATGAGGCAGGCCCTGGCCCCAGTCGAAATTGCTGTCGGCCATCAACCAATCCGGCTGAGCCAATGATTTGGCGGGGATGTTGGCAAACATCAAGCCATTTGGAAAGGAACACAGCGATTCAATCGCATGGCCCATGAGGCAAATCACAACCAGGCTTTTCAAAAGCTTGCTTTCCGATCCCCAGCACTGTGCCAGAAGTGATCCGCACAGGGCATAGCACATGACCAGAAGAGGAAAAACCAATCGGATGCCGATCTGAACCCTGCAATTCAGACTGAATGCCAGAAGGATCAGGAATGCGATAAGCAAATGAAGGCTTTTGAAGGCATCCCTTTTCCATGCGGCCATTCCTAGACACAGACCAAGGGAAAGGATAGCCGCACTGGTGAGTTTGATTAGAAGAAGAACCGGGAAATACCAAACAAACGCGCGATAAGCTTCAACACCCAAGAGGTAGGCGCCATGCCCTCGCATGTTGTGCTTGATTTGCTGGGCCAGCCCTTCACCGGCATTGGTGAATATTCGAAGATTCTCTGACGCTCGAATCATGGTTTCGGCAAACCAACCGGAT
>JAGWVO010000351.1 GCA_018970845.1 Planctomycetota bacterium | reverse complement strand
ACAATGTCAACGCCCGGTTTCATGCCGTGATGGTATCCTTGGAACAAGGATTCGGAAAAGATTGGTCCAATTAGCCCCATTTCGGCTTGCAGCAAGGAATTCCGATTGGATGGACAGCCAGACGAGGAACATTCTTGAATTCCCCAAGGTTCTCGAATGGATTTCAAGCCATTGCGTCAGCAGTTTGGGCAAGGATTTGCTCAAGGTGGCGGAACCTTCGGATGACCTCGGATTGTTGCGGGCCGAATTAGGTCTGCTTGCCGAAATGATTTTGGGTGTTTCAGGCGGCCTCGCACCTCCCCTAAACGGCCTTCGCGATGTCAGGTTGCTGATCAGGAGAGCCGTGATTGGTTCGGTGCTTGGGGTTGACGACCTTCGCGACCTTTCCGAAACCATGCTGGTAACGGGCGCCATTTACCGGTGGCGCAGCAAGCTCGATGAGAGACATGTGCGGCTGATCGATTATTGCTCATCGATTCAAGACCTTGGAATGATCGCCAAGGGAATCCAGGCCTGCATAGATGCCCGCGGCCACGTCTTGGATCTGGCAAGCCCCGACTTGGCCAAGGTTCGACAGCAACTGTCAGAGTTGGATGAGCGGGTCAAAAACGTTGTCAACCGTCTGCTGCGGGACCCTGAACTCAGAAAAATCCTCCGCTATCCGAATGCCACGGTCGTCGGTGACCACTATGTGCTGCCGATCGCATCCAATCATCGGCAGCGGTTTCCTGGCGTTGTTCACCGTTCGAGCGGAAGCGGTGAAACTTTGTTCGTGGAACCCGCTGAAGTCGCCGGCCTCAGCGCCGAGCGCGCCATTTTAAAAGGGGAGGAGGAAAGGGAAATCAACAGGGTCTTGCGCAGGCTGACAGGCGAGGTCGCCAAGGCCGCGGGCCCGCTCAGCCATGCCGTTGAGAAACTGGCTCGACTGGATTGCCTTCAGGCGAAAGCGATCGTGGCTGTTGACTTCAATTGGACAATACCCTGCTGGGAGACCGGTGACAGGCTTTGGCTCAAAGGAGCGCGTCATCCCCTTCTTGAGCAGTTATTCCGTCAGGAAGCGGTAAGCGATGATTATGAGCGTCGCAAGGTGGTGCCCATCGAGGTGCGGCTTGGAGATGGGCAAGGCATTCTCGTCATCACGGGGCCGAACACGGGAGGGAAGACCGCCGCGCTGAAAACAGTCGGCCTAATCTCTCTCATGGCACAAAGCGGCTTGGCCATACCCTGTGATACCGGCTCGGTGCTTCCCGCTTTCGACAATGTCATTGCTGACATCGGCGACGAGCAAAGTCTCGAGCAGTCGCTCAGCACCTTCAGCGCCCACATGGCCCGAGTGAGCCTGATCCTCAAGGCGGCCACGCGGCGCACCCTTGTCTTGATTGATGAATTGGGCGCGGGGACCGATCCCACCGAGGGTGCCGCCCTTGGAAGCGCCATCCTGGACGAACTTGACCTGTGCGGATGCATGGCCCTTGTCACAACCCATCTTGGAGACCTGAAGCATTATGCCCTTAAGAATCCGCGAGCCCTGAACGCCTCTGTTGAATTCAACGCGAAATCCCTTCGACCTGAATACAGACTGATCCTTGGGGAAGCGGGAGGCAGCCATGCTCTGAAAATCGCTGCCAGGCTCGGTTTGCCAGCCGGATTGTTGAAGCGGGCAAGAACCTACCTTCGGAAGAAAACGAAAAAGCAAAGGAAAATCAGGCTATTACTCGCTGACAAGCTCGCCAAGGAAGACTTGCGACGAAAGGAACTGTCGGCTCAAGTCGCCGAGACAATCAGGCAAGGGGATCTTCGCCGGCAGGCAGAAATGGAGGATCACAAGCTGGCGAAACAAAAAAGGTTGGTGGAAGCCCGCATGTCGCTGAAAACGGGGGACCATGTTTTTGTTTTGAGCTTTGGCCAGAAAGGAATTGTCACCAGGCTTGATCTTCCCCGCGAACAAGCGATGGTTCATGTTGGTTTGGGAGATTGGAACCTGCCCCTTTCAGACCTTTACCCTGAAGGTTTTTCACCAGAAACCTGAGACTCCAGCCTCCTGATTCGCCTCTCCAGTCCACGAATCCTGGCAAGCCCGGCAAGGGCGACAAGGATGGCGACTCCCGCGATCGCCGCGATGATATTTTGGGTCAGGCCGATACGACCGTTGCTGGAACTCGATTCTCCAACACGCAGGAGCGCCTCCCCATAATGATCGGATGCCCAAACCCTGACCAACCATTCTCCCGATTCAATATTTTCAAAAACCGCCTTGCCATTTTCCATGGCTGCTCGATGCCGTTCGCGTCCATGCGCATCCTGCAAGGCAACCTCACCAGAACCCGCCGGTTCATTCACCGAAAAACGCGCGGCAACTTCGATGGCGCCACCAGAAATTCGACTGACTTCGACCTCAAGGCGATGCCAGGCAGCCTGAGCCGTCTGGCTATTGGCGATAATCGAGATCAGAACCAACAAGGCCAACTGACGACTTTCGCGGATTCCCAACATGCTTGGTCGGGCTTTCCAAACCAATCCGACCACGGCCCCGCTCACCGCTCCTTCCACGAGCAAAAGCGGAATGTGGATGGCCACCAAGGCCGCCACGCTCATCGCCCAGGCTCCCTGTCCCCAGAGGAGTAGCACTCCCGAATGCAATGCCACCGTCAAGCCGGCGGCGGAGGCTCCGGTGACGAAACCGACAAACCTGGCCATCGGCACCCCTTTCACGCGCGACAAGAGCCATCGGCCAGTGACTCCAATGACAACTGCAGGCAATCCCATCACCATGGAATTCATGGCAATCGAGGCCGGTCCTCCATGGGCGAACAAGACTGCCTGCATGGAACAACCGACCAGAATTGCGGGAAAGGCCCTGACCCCCAGAAACAATCCCAGCATGCCGGTCATCAAGAGATGGGTTTTGGGACCGGCCGGGACTGGTATTGAGAGCAGTGATCCAAGGAAGAAGACCCCCGCGAACAAGGCAACCGCCGGCGCTTCATCCTCCGCCATTCCCCAGGATGTGAAAACAAGAACCAGGAGGCAAAGAATCCATGCGCCCAATGTTGGGCTGATGGCAATTTGTCCATCAGCCATATGGACGCCAAAAAGTGGGGCAACCATTGGGGCCAAACCAATCAAGGCTTGGGTGGGGAAGCGGTGTTCGGGAGAGCAGGGCGGGCCTCCTCGAGTTTCAGCAACTCCTCGGCATCCTCAACACCCTGCTTGTCCTCCATGCGAAGTTGCGCGACGAGGGCCTTGGCGGATTCCGATGGACAACCCAAGGCGAATCGAAGAATCGCTCTTCTCACAATCGATACTTTGCCAGCTTCCGACTTCCTGACCGCGAGAACCTGATCCGCCATCTCCCAACGCTTCCATCGCCTGAGGTCTTCAATGGCCATATCGGCAATGTCGCCTTGTGGAAGCAGCAAAGCCACGGATTTCGCCGATTCATCGGTGCCCACCAAGTCGCGACGGTAATCATGAAAAAACCTGATGGCGCGAAGGGCCGCGTAACGAAGCAGGAAATCGGCCTTGGCGTCGCCAAGAAGGCCATTGATTCGCTTCAATCCTCCGGGCTTGTCAAGCATGGTGTAGGCAGCAAGGATGCCATCGTATCCAGTCGTAAGCCTCTTGTCGGAATTATCAAGCAGGGAAGCCAAAAGCGAGGAGTCGGATGCCCTTCCGCAATGTCCAAGGATTGAGGCATAGAGCCCAAGGCGGAAACCCGGTGTCGCAGGATCCTTCAGCCAGCCAGCAACTTTCTCCGCTGGAAGTTTCGAGGCCATCGGCTGGAAATCCTTGTAGTCGGCATTGGCGAATTCCTTATAGGCGTCGTTGGACACTTCGGGATCCTTGTCATCGAGCCAACCAAAGAAATAAGCGAGCCGATCGGCGACGGAAGCATCCTTCAGCTT
>JAGWVO010000350.1 GCA_018970845.1 Planctomycetota bacterium | reverse complement strand
CTTCTCACGGGTGGATGGCGTTCCGTCCTTGGGCATGTTTCCTTGGGTTTTGGCAAGTCCGAAGCGCTTTGCGATCAGGTATCCCGTCTCGCGCTTGAACCGGCAATCGATTCCAGTGAAGTCGAGTCCCACCGTGATGCATTGGTTTCCCGGCTAAAGTCCAGTCTCGTAAATCATGGCATTCCCTTTGCCGTGTTTGATGATTCCTTCAGGAAAATCAGTTCCAGCCCTTGGCGCGCCAAACTGCTCTGCCAATCCAAGGCCGTACTTGAGGAATTTGAGGGAAGGCGAATGTCGTCCGGCGGATTTCGCGGTCTGTTCAAGGAATTGACCATCGGCATGGCCAATTACTTTCCGCCAGTTTTCATGCTCGCGGCGTTTTCATGGCCTGTCATCCTCTTTATTGATCCCATGGGATGGAAGCGGACCCCTCAATGGTTTGATTTGCTGATTCTCGTGGCATGCATGGTCGGGTTGCTTTCAGGCTTGCATTGGCTTTTGGGTATGATAATGCCGTTTCAATGGAATTCCATCAGGTCGGAATTAAAGAGCCGTTTGGTCTCTTCCATGGCGAGGGAATCCGAGCGTGATATTGGCGGATATTGTGAAAAAACCATTTCCGAAATTGGAAAAACCGTCTTGGATTTGCAGAACCTCATGGCGCAGGCCAATCAACTGGCCGATCAAGCTGAGAAGGTTGCGGAATCAACTGGAGTTTTCGGGGCGGTTATTCGCGCGAAAGGAAAATCTGCCAACTGATGGTCATCACAATGCCATTCAGGTTTGAGCTGGACGAAACTGATCCTCCAGCGAATCTCCCATGGCCTCAATCGCCAAGGATACGAGTGCTCCCCATTTCAGGCGATCGTCGGCAATCATCGTGGCCTCGGCAACCGATGCGATTTTCCTTTGGTCGAGCCGACCAGCGCATTTCTCCATTCTCTCAACTAATGATTCAGGCTGGGTTCTAGGCTCAAGTCCGTGAACCAACCTGTGAAGGTCGGCCCACATTCCCATGTGAAGCTTGAGAATCGAACGGACATGCGCCCTTTGTGCCGGCCCTCCCGTGATTTCCTCGATCGAGCCCTTGATCATGTCGGACCAATCCGTCCCACTGAATGGATACGAAAGAACAAGGGAACCGCATTCCTGCCAGAATTTTCGTTGAGCGGGGTTGGAGAGCGTCATCGCCAAGCCTGGAATGCCTTCGGATAGCCTGGCTATCTCCTTCCGAGACACTTGGTCGGTTACCCCATTCGCTTCGAGTATCCGCTCTATTTGAATCGCGGGCAGGGGCGTGAATCGAAGGGTTTGGCAGCGTGATCGAATTGTTGGCAACAGGTTTTCGCTGTTTTCACACAGCAGGGCAATCCACATGCCGGGCGGAGGTTCCTCAAGGGTTTTCAGGAAGCAATTGGATGATTCCTCGTTGAAAGCGTCCGCTGGCTCGATGATGAAGACTTTGCCTCGCCCCCCCGCCGCCTTCAATTGACTGCTTTCGATGAGTTGTCGCATGAAATCGATTTTGAATTCCTTGTCTTCCTCGGGCTTGACCCATGTCTGGCAATCCGGATGGGTGCCCGCCTCCACCTGCTTGCAGGAAGGGCATTCACCGCAACTTGACAGCGTGTCACTTGCTTCGCGTTCGCACAGGAAGCTTCTTGCCACCATTGTCGCGAACAACTTCTTCCCGGATCCGGCCGGTCCAGTCAGGATGTGGGCGTGTCCCATTCGGTTCGACTGGACGGCAGCGACCAACTGTCCGCGTTGGGTTTCCATGCCAGCAAGGTCATCCCACCGCATGGCAATCTTCCCAGCGTTTGATTGTTCGAAGAATTTCAGCCAGTATCAGATTCTCGGGATTGTCGGCGTTGACAACGGCAACGCCTTCCTGATCCATTTCGGCTTCCGCAAGAAATCCAGCCCGAACCCGGCGATGGAAATCCTCCGGACGCCTCTCCAACCTGTCCGGATTGGATCCAAGTCGGGCCCTGGCCTTCTCAACGGGTAGGTCGAGCACAATAGCCAGATCCGGTTTCAAGCCGCTCGCGGCGAATCGGATCGCTGTTCTCAATCCAGAAAGTTCAAGCCCTGAACCATGGCCCTGATAGGCCATGGTGGCCAGCATGAACCTGTCGCAGACGACGGTTTTTCCGTTCAGAATTGCGGGATAAATGATTTCGTGGATCATTTGGGCACGGGCCGCCATAAACATCGCGGCCTCGCTCATGGCGCATATCTCGCCGGGGTGGCGGAGCAGGATTTCGCGCAAAGACCTGCCCAAGTCCGTTGAACCAGGATCTTGGCAAGCCGTGACCGGTATTCCCGCTGATTTGAAGTGATCGACCAACAACCGGCATTGGGTACTTTTTCCCGATCCGTCGAGCCCATCAAGGCTGATCAATCGGCCCATCGTTCCGGGCATGCATCAGGCTCCGATGGCCACGGCTTCGGCTGCCGTTTCACCGGCGTGGTAGCTGGACCTTACGAACGGACCGGCTGCGACATGGTTGAAACCCATTTTTTGTGCGAGCATCTTCAAGAAATCAAACTCGAAAGGCGGGACGAATCGTTGCACCGGCATATGTCGAACCGTGGGGGCAAGATACTGCCCGAGGGTAACCATATCACAGCGGATTGCCCGGAGGTCTGACAGCACCTCCATAAGTTCTTCCGTGCTTTCCCCCAGTCCAAGCATCAGTCCGGATTTTGTCAGCGTTTCGGGGTGCCTTGCCTTGACATAAGCCAGGACATCGAGGCTTCGCCTGTAATCGGCTTTTCCACGGGCCCTTCGGTAAAGACGGGGAACCGTTTCCAAATTGTGGTTGAACACCTCTGGTGACGCGGACATGACGGTTTCTACGTCAGCCAAGTTCCCCAGAAAATCCGGCGTCAGAACCTCGACCGCGGCGCCCGTGTGTCGCCGCACCTCCACAATGCATTGCCGGAAATGCTCGGCTCCACCATCAGGAAGATCGTCACGGGTCACCGAGGTGATGACAACATGGCGAAGGCCAAGCCGGAATGCGGCCTCGGCAACCCTCGATGGCTCATCAAGTTCAACGGGCTCGGGATCACCTTTGGGAACAGAGCAAAAACCGCAAGGGCGGGTGCATTGGTTTCCCAGAACCATGAAAGTCGCTGTCCGGCGGGAGTAGCATTCGGACCTATTGGGACACTTGGCATTTTCACAAACAGTTTCGAGTCTAAGTTCAGAAAGCAGGTTATCCGTGAAAAAGTCGGAATTTCCGGTGGGTAGGGGTTTCTTCAGCCAATCAGGCAACCGCCTTCCGGCAACTGAACCGCTTGTGACTAAATCCAAGGATGTCCGCGTTGTTGTTGTCATGACGGGTATCCTGTTGCTTTCCATGACCCAATGGTATCCGAACCTTGAACCAAGGTGCGTTGGCCAAAGACGCGAAACTGTGTTGCACGGGCTCGGGTGGTTTCCAAGAAGGTTATCCCGCAATATGCTTTAATGGAAAATGCAGAATCCAAGGATGAGGAGTTAAGAATATGGGACGGTTAACGCTTGGTGTTTTGGCATGGTTGTCAATTCTTTCTGCCCAAGCCGTGGCCCAGAACCCCGTTGTTGTCATCAGTACCAACCTTGGTGACATGAAACTTGAGTTGTTCGCGGACAAGGCGCCAAAGACAGTCAAGAACTTCCTCGACTACGTTGAAAAGAAGCATTATGACGGATTGATATTTCATCGGGTAATCAAGGACTTCATGATTCAAGGCGGGGGTTATGACATCTCCATGAGTGAAAAAGCCACCTTCCCGCCCATTGTGAATGAATCAACCAACGGACTATCAAACAAGCGTGGAACCATTTCAATGGCGAGGACTTCGGTCCCTGACAGCGCAACATCCCAATTCTTCATCAATGTCGTCGACAATGACAGGTTGGATAAGAACAAGTGTCCCGA
>JAGWVO010000010.1 GCA_018970845.1 Planctomycetota bacterium | reverse complement strand
CCGACGAGCTTGGCTTTCACGCCGTGGAAGATCGCCATTATGTCACTGATGTCCACGCCACGATCCTGCACCTGATGGGGCTGGATTCGCGCCGGCTTGAACTGCCTGAGCGGAAAAGGCTGGAGATCGACCACGGGAATGTCATCAAGCCGATCCTGGCTTGATATCTGGAGAGCCTTTCATGCTGTTATTCGCCGTCTTGGCATGCGCCTTGTCGCAGGGCGCCCAGCGCCCCAATGTCCTGCTGATCATGGCTGACGACCTCAATTGCCGGTTGGGCTGCTATGGCGACCCCCAGGTTAAGTCGCCCCACATCGACAGGCTGGCTCGCGAAGGCGTACGCTTCGACCGGGCTTATTGCCAGTTTCCGCTTTGCAGCCCGAGCCGTTCGTCGTTCCTCACGGGCAGGCGACCCGATTCCACCGGCGTGCTCACGAACCCGGGAAACACCGAACATCCCCACTTCCGCGACAAGCTGCCCGACGCGGTTTCCATGTCCGAATTGTTCCGCAAGAACGGCTATGCCGTGGCGCGGGTGGGCAAGCTGTACCATTACAATGTTCCCAATGGCATCGGCACCCCGGGCCTTGATGACGCCCGTTCGTGGGACACCACCTTCAACCCCCGCGGCCGTGACAAGGATGACGAGCCCCATATCTTCTCGCTGGCCAAGGGGCAGTTCGGCGGAACCCTGAGTTGGCTGGCCGCCGAAGGCACCGACCAGGAGCAGACCGACGGCATCGCTGCCCGAAAGGCCGTGGAGCTCATGCGGGGATTCAAGGAAAAGCCGTTTTTCCTCGCGGTCGGCTTCTACCGGCCTCACACCCCGTATGTGGCGCCCAAGAAGTACTTCGAGATGTATCCCCAGGCCTCGGTTCGCCTGGCGAAGGTTCCTCCCGACCATGACGCCGGAATACCACCCCCGGCGGTCTCCAATCGCAAGGCCGAGGAGAAGAACCTGACGGACGACCTGCGACGCCAGGCCATCCAGGCTTACCATGCCAGCACCTCGTTCATGGATGCCCGGGTGGGCGAACTGCTCGATGCCCTCGACACCCTTGGCTTGGCCGGCAAGACCATCGTCGTCTTTGTCTCCGACCATGGTTACCACCTGGGCGAGCACAACCTTTGGCAAAAGATGAGCCTCTTCGACGGCGTGGCGCGCGTTCCGCTCATCATCAGGGCACCGGGAAGCAAGGGAGCCGGCAAGGCGAGTCCCCGCACCGTGGAAATGATCGATGTCTACCCGACCCTTGCCGAATATTGCGGCCTCAAGGCGCCCGCCGAACTCGAGGGACTTTCGCTGAAAGCCTTCCTCGACAATCCCGAGGCGCCCCGCGACAGGCCCGCCTACACGCAGGTTCGCAGGCCGATGGCCGACGGGCGTTCCGTGCGGACCGAAAAACATCGCTACACCGAGTGGGACAAGGGCGCCAAGGGCCGCCAACTGTACGACCTGGATGCCGACCCGGGCGAACTGAGGAACCTGGCATCGGATCCGGCCCAAGCGGAAACGGTCGCCCGGCTTTCCAAGCTTTTGTGGATGAACTGATCGGTTTCAGGAGTCCCCGTTCATGAATCCGGCCGGTTCCGACAGGAGGGAATTTTTGGCCGCGGGTTCATCCGCGGCCTTGGCCGCTTCGGCCGCGGCCGCCGAACGGCCGCCGGTCAACAACCCCAGGGCGACATCCGGCGACCTGGCGGTGGAACCCAATTGGGCCGAGCGCCTCACCATGGATGTCGGCGTGGCCAAGGGTGCCATCGTGGGAACCGACGACAAGGCCATCCAGGCCGCGGTTGATTATGTGGCCCGCCTGGGAGGCGGCACGGTGAGGCTTTCCCCGGGAACCTGGCGGTTGCGCAACTCCATTTTCCTCGCCTCGGGAGTGCGCCTCGCGGGATCGGGTCCGGAAACCGTGCTGGCCAAGGAGCCGATGGCCAAGGCCCGCCTGGTTGCGGACTCCGACTGGTTCGACCAGGAGATCACGCTCGCCGACGCCGCGGCTTTCCGCGTTGGTGACGGCGTTTGCCTGCGCTGCCGAAATCCCCACAACGGCTCCCCCACGGTCATCAAGCGCACGCTCGTCGCCCGCGATGGGAACCGTTTCAAGCTCGACAAGCCGTTGCGGGAAAACCTGTGGCAAATGTCGGAAGCCACCGCCGCGACGCTTTTTCCGCTCGTGACAGCGGAATTCGCCCATGGCATGGTCGTTGAAAATCTCACGCTCGACGGAAACAGGGCCAACAATGAGAACCTCGACGGGAATCATTCCGGCTGCGTGTTCATTCAGGATTGCCGGGATGTGGTATTCCGCAAGGTGATCGCCCGCGACAACAACGGTGACGGCATCAGTTGGCAGGTTTGCCACGATGTCTCGGTCACGGGCTGCCAAAGCACGGGCAACGCCGGCCTGGGCCTCCACCCAGGTTCCGGGTCCCAGCGTCCCGTCATCCGCGACAACCTGCTCGCCCGCAACGATATCGGGCTGTTCTTCTGCTGGGGAGTACGCCACGGCCTCGCCGAGGGCAACTCCATCGAGGACAACCGCGTCGGTGTTTCCATCGGCCACCGGGACACCGACAACCTCGTGGTCGGCAATACCATCAGGCGCAGCGGCAAGAACGGGGTGCTGTTCCGCGCCGAGAGGGGGAAGGCCTTCGCCGGACACCGCAACGAATTGCGCGCCAACACCATCACCGACACCGGCGGCGATGGCGCCGTGGCGGTGGAGGTCGAGGGCCAGACGGGCGACCTCACCTTCGAATCCAACATCCTCAGGGAAACGCGGTCTCCCTCCTCGAGGGTTGGCTTCCGTTTCGCCCCGGGCACGGGAAAGATGACGATGAAGGACAATGTCGTCGCCGGTTTCGCCAGGGAAATCGACGACCAGAGAACCAAATGAACCTTCCCGGGAAGCGGTGCCAACCATGAGGATCACGCGGATCGAGACCCATGTCTGCCATGCCCGCATGCGCAACTGGATCTTCGTGAAGGTGCTTACCGACCAGGACGGCCTGTACGGCTGGGGTGAGGCCACCTTGGAATGGCACACCCGGGGTGTGGTCGCCGCCATCGAGGATCTTTCCCAGCTTGTCGTCGGCGAGGACCCGACTCGCGTCGAGCACATCTGGCAGATGATGCACCGGCAGCACTTCTGGCATGGCAACGGCATCGAGAGGGCCACGGCGATCGCCGGCATCGACCTGGCCCTTTGGGACATCCTTGGCAAGGTCGCCAACCTCCCCTGCGCGAGGCTCTGGGGAGGACCGGTTCGCGACCATGTCCGAACCTACTGCCACCTTGGCGGGGGCAACATGGAGGACTTTTACGAGACCCCCGTTGAAAATGCCTCCCGGTTCGCCGACCTGGCCCGCAAGGCGGTCGAGGAAGGCTTCACGGCATTCAAGTCGATGGCTGTTCCGTCAACGCTTCCCATCGAGGGGTTGAGGCCGATCAGGGCCGCGGAAAAGGCCGTCGCGGCGATGCGCGACGCCGTGGGCGACGGCATCGACATCATGGTCGACTGCCATGCCCGGCCGTCGCCGGCGATGGGCCTCCAGTTCGCCAAGGCCCTCGAGCCGTTCGGCCTGTATTTTCTCGAGGAACCGTGCTGGCCCGAGGCGCGCGAGGGCTTGGCCGCCATCGCCGCCGCCGTCCGCACCCCCATCGCCACGGGGGAGCGGGTGACCAACCTTGCCGATTTTCGCGACCTCTTCATGGCCCGGTCCTGCTCCATCTGCCAACTGGACATCACCCATTGCGGAGGGCTCACGGGCGCCAAGAGGATCGCCGCCCTGGCCGAGGCGTGGCGGGTCGCCCTGGCGCCCCACAATCCGCAGGGGCCGGTCAGCACGGCCGCGTCCCTGGAATTCGGTTTTTCCCAGCCCTCCTACATCATCTGCGAGACGGTCCATGAGGATGTGCCTTGGCGGGCCGATGTCGTCTCCGAGGGGTTCACGGTCGAGAAAAAGGGCCGTGTCGTCCGCCCGAACACCCGACCCGGCCTTGGGATTGAAATCAATGAGAACGAGGTGCGGAAGCATCCCTTCCAGCAGGAAATCCTCCAGAGGGTGTTCCTGTCCGACGGCAGCGTCGGTGACTGGTGACGCCGCGACCGCGAGGAGTCCACACGATGGCGCAAAGGCTTCATGGCGTCCTGCCGATCGTTCAGACGCCGTTCCTGCCGGATGAAAGCATCGACTTTGAAGCCTTGAGGAATTCCGTGGCCTGGGCGGCCGGTCTGGGCGCCCGGGGCGTCGGCACGGGGATGGTTTCCGAAACCATCAAGCTCACCATCCCCGAGCGAGCCGGCGTGATCCGGGCGATGATAGCCGGCATGGCTGGCCGCGGACCGGTCTTCGCCTCGGTGGGTGCCGAAAGTTCCAGGCAGGCGGTCGAGCATGCCCTTGCCGCGGAAGCCGAGGGATGCGACGCGGTGATGGCCACCCCGCCCATGACCTCGCGACTTCCCGCAACCGCACTTCGGGACTACTTTTCGCGCATCGCCAGGGCGATCTCCATCCCGGTGATCATCCAGGATGCCTCGGGTTATGTCGGCCAGCCGATACCTGTGGCGACCCAGGTGGAACTGTTCCGTGAGTTTGGCCCGGAGAAGGTGCTCTTCAAGCCCGAGGCCAATCCGACGGGGCCGCTTTTGTCGGAACTTCGCGACGCGACGGCCGGCAAGGCCTCGATTTTTGAAGGTTCCGGCGGCATCCACCTTGTCGACAGCCACAAGCGCGGCGTGGCCGGCACCATGCCGGGAATGGATTTGGTCGACGGTGTCGTGGCGCTGTGGAACGCGCTGGGCCGGGGAAACGCCGACTTGGCCGACCGGCTTCACCATCCGATCGCGGCCATCGTGGCCATTCAGCTTCAGGCGGGGCTTGACGGGTTTTTGGCCATTGAGAAACACCTTCTTGTGAGGCGGGGCCTGTTTGGCTCCAACCGCAGGCGCGAACCTTATGGCTGGACGCCCGATCCTGAGACCTTGGCGGAGGTGGACAGGCTGTTCGCCTGCCTGCAATCCATCCTGGCTTCATTGCCGCGGGTGCCGGCGTGACGCTCGCGCCGGTTGCCGGCGGCCGCCACGGTGTGCTGGCCCTTTTCTGCTGCGCCGCCGCGATCGCCTATGTGCAGCGCGCGGCCCTGGGCGTGCCCGCGGCGGAGATCGCCTCATCGCTGGGCTCCGCCGACATGGCGCGCGACATGGGTCTGGTTCAGTCGGCATGGTACGCCGGATACGCCGCGCTCCAGTTGCCGGCCGGTTGGCTGGCCGACAAGATCGGCAGCCGATTGGCCGCGTTGGTCTTTGCCGCCTGCTGGTCCGTGTTGACGGGCGTTGCCGCGCTGGCGCCCGACCTTGGTTCCCTCGCGTGCGTCTGGGGCCTCATGGGGGCGGCCCAGGCGGGCATATTCCCGTGCGCCGCCAAGGCGATCGGGGCGGTTTACCCGGCGGGTGAACGGGCGCGCGCCTCGGGTTTCCTGGCTTCCGGGATGACCTTGGGCGCGGCCATCGCCCCGGCCGTCACATCGTTTTTCCTGGGCGCCCTTCCGGGCGCCGATGATTGGCCCCATGCCGATCGTTGGCGACTCCTTCTTGTCGTCTATTCGGTTCCGGGCCTGGCGTGGGCCGCCGTTTTCCATGCCCTTGTGCCCAAGGGGGCCTTGCCGGTCGCCTCGGCGGGATCGGCCACCGAGGCAACCGACTGGGGGCGGATGGCCCGCAGCGCCGACTTGTGGCTCCTGTGCGCCCAGCAATTCTTCAGGGCCGCGGCGATGGTCTTTTTCGTCACATGGTTTCCGGTGTTCCTGCAAAAATCGCGCGGCGTCGATCCGGTCTCCTCGGGAATCCTGGCGACGGTCGCGGGCGTCGGTGGCGTCGCCGGCAGCATGCTGGGCGGCATTGTTTCCGACGCTCTTCTGGCGCGGACGGGCAACCGCCGCCTCAGCCGGCAGGGCCTGGCTTGCCTTGGAATGGCATCCTGTTCGGCCCTGATCATGCTTTCCCACCAGATCGCCGACGCCACGGTCAGCACGATGGTGATCGGCATCGGCGCCTTTTGCGCCACCTTCGGAGGAGTGAGCGGTTACACCGTGGCCATCGAACTGGGCGGCCGCAAGGTGGCCACCGTGTTCAGCACGATGAACATGTTCGGCAACATCGGCGCCGCCCTGTTCCCGGTCACCGCCGGTTGGCTGGTTTCCGCCACCGGCAACTGGAACTCAATTGTGTTCCTTTTCGCGGCCATCATGGCGGTGGATGCCGCCTGCTGGGCCGCCCTGAACCCCAAGGCCCCCTTGTTTGGAGACGAGACATGACCACCCGCGTCGCCACTCCGCAATCCCGCTGCCGCGCCGGCGTCGCCCGCCGCGACATCACCCCGCCGGTCGGCATCTACCACCGCATGTGGGGCGCCGCCATGCACGACCGGGCCGAGGGAGTGCACAAGCCGCTCTTGGCCACCATGCTCTGGCTTGAACCCCTTGGCGGCCAAGCGGGACCGATGGCGGTGGCTTCGTTCGACCATTGCATCCTTGATGGCCGTGAAATGGATGCCATGCGAAAGGCCGTCGCCGCCGCCGTTGGCATCGATCCGCATGGCGTGCAGCTTTGCGTGTCCCACACCCATGGTTCCGGCTGGATGTCCCGTGAACGCTCCCACCTTCCCGGGGGGGATCTCATCGGGCCATACCTGGATGGCCTGCTCGAGGCCGTTGTCTCGATGGCCATCGAGGCCAAAGGCGCGGCGGCTGACGCGACCATCGTCTACGGCCTGGGACGGTGCAACCTGGCGGCCCACCGCGATTTCGTCGACCCTGACGACGGCAAGTCCGTCTGCGGCTTCAATCCTTCCGGCCCGGCGGACGACACCCTCCTGGTGGCGCGGGTGGCCGCGGCTTCCGGCCGGTCGATCGCCACGATGGTCAATTATGCCTGTCATCCCACCACGCTCGCCTGGGACAACCGCCTGGTGACCCCGGATTGGGTCGGGGCGATGAGGGAAATGGTGGAAGCCGGGACGGGCGCTCCATGCCTGTTCCTCCAAGGCGCGTCCGGCGACCTGGGGCCGCGGAGGGGATTTGTCGGTGATACCGAAGTCGCTGATGGCAATGGCCGCATCGTCGGCCACTGCGCGCTGGCGGCGATCGGTTCCTTGGCTCCTCCCGGCACCGAGTTCCGCTATCGCGGGCCGGTCATTTCCGGAACCCGCATCGGAACATGGGCCGATGTCCCGCTTGGTGAAGGAGCGCTCATGGCCCATGGTCGCTGGGCCATGAAAACCATCCGTGTCGAACTGCCCTATCGTCCCGACTTGCCTGGCGTTGCCGAGACTTCCGCGGCCCGGGAACGGCATCTGGCCGCCGAGGAAAAGGCGCGCGCCGAGGGTGACATGGCGCGGGCGCGGGATTGCCGCGCCGCCGCCGAGCAAATGACAAGGCAACTCACGCGCCTGAACGCCTTGGTGCCCGGAGGGGCTTACCCCCTGGCCGTCACGCTGGCCGTTGTGGGCGACGCGATATGGGTGTTTTCACCCGGGGAACTCTATCAGGTGTTTCAATTGTCGCTCAGGCAGAGGTTCGCGCCCATGCCCGTGGTGGTGGCGACCATGACAGGGGATTGGCAGCCGGGATACATCCCGCCGGCAAGCGCGTTCGGATATGGCATTTACCAGGAAGTCATCGCGGCGACCTCGCCGGGTTGCCTCGAGGTTCTCATCGAGGCGGTCACCCGGGAATTGCGCGCCATGCTGCCGGCCTGACAGCGGGCTCAGACCAGTTCCCGGAGGGGCGGCACATTGTCCTCCACCAGGAAGTTCGGCCGGCCCGATGGATCCTGGAGGGTTGTGGCCACCGTGTCGATTCCCAGGTGCCGGTAGAGCGTGGCGTAGATCTCGCCGAAGGTGACGGGCCGGGCGACCGCCTCGCCTGCGATGCGGTCGGTCGCGCCGATCACCTGCCCGTGCCTCATGTCGCCTCCGAACATCAGCGCGCAATTCACCTGCGGCCAGTGGTCGCGGCCCACGATGTTGCTGATCTTCGGCGTGCGGCCGAACTCGCCCATCACCACCACGGCGCAATCCTTGTCGAGGCCGCGGAGATGCAGGTCCTCGACCAGCGCGCTCACGCACTTGTCAAAGACGGGGAAATCCTCCTCCTCCCGGAGGAAGATGCTGTTGTTCTTGCGGCCCTCGGCGTTCATGCCGCCGTGCCAGTCCCACTTGCTGTAGTTCAGGGTCACGACGCGGGCGCCGGCTTCGACGAGCCTGCGGGCCATCAGAAGGCTTTGGGGCACCCTGGGCGCGCCGTTTCCATCCATCATGATCTTGGGGTTGCCGGTGCCATACCGTTCAACCACCCGGCTTTCCTCCTTCGAGAGGTCGAGGGCGTCGGCCAACCGGGTTGAGGTGAGAAGCGAAAGGGCCCTTTCATTGAAGGCGTCCATGCCGTTCATGGCGCCCGTGGCGTCGATGTCGCGTCGGATCGTGTCAAAACCGCCCAGGAGGGCCTTTCGTTCCGCGAGGCGGTCGAGCGTGATGCCCTGGAGAACCATGTCGTCGCGGGTCGGTCCGCTGGGCTTGAACGGTGTGTGCGCGGTTCCAAGAAATCCGGGCCCGGGCTCGTTGTACGGGCCATGGGTGCAGGTGTAGCAAAGGCTCACATATGGGGGAACGGCCGGGTGTGCCGGGCCCAGCAGCTTGCCAACGGCCGAGCCGAACTGGGGCCAGCCGCCCGTCGGCTTGAGCTTGCGCGGATGGTGCCCATGGAACACCTGCTGGGCGTCGTGGTCGGACTGGTTGCCAACCAGTGAGCGGATGATGGTCATCTTGTCCATGAGGCCCGCCAGGCGCGGAAACGCCTCGCAGATCTTGATGCCCGTCACATTCGTGGCGACCGGCTTCCAAGGGCCGGCGATTTCCTTGGGCGCGTCAGGCTTGAGGTCGAACATGTCCTGATGGGGAGGGCCGCCCACGAGGTAGATCAGGATGACCGACTTCGTTGAGGACCGGATGCCCGCGGCCGCCTCGGCCCGCAGGAGGCCTGGCAGCGACAAGCCACCCAATCCCAGCATGCCGGCCTGGAGGAATGAACGGCGCTTCAACCTGTGCGGTTGATGGATGGCGGTCATCGGCGGAATCCTCCAGCGACACGGGGCCGGCAGGTGATGCCGGTCTTGACTCTTCAACCTCTATACCATGATTCGGCGTGAAAACGACAGGAATAACGAAAAAAAGGTTACTGCCTGGCGATCTGGAGGATGCGGTGGCGGATTGTCCCGTTCCGGGTCGCGCGGGCTTGAGTTCTTTTGGCAAGAACGATCAATCCAAGTATATGTTATGTATGATGTTGTCATGAACAGGCTTGCGGAAATCACCAAGGCGATCGAAACCCTCCGGCTGGAATTGCCGGAATGGGGTCATTGGCTGGAACCGGGGCACAGGCTCGAAGGGCTGGAAGCCTGTCACCGCAGGGTTCGCGCCTGGTCCGCGGTATCGGGCGAACCTCCGCTGGTTGCGGCCCTCTATGGCCCCACGGGCGCCGGCAAGAGCACGCTCTTCAAGCTCCTTTCCGGCATCAATGTTCCCTCGGGGGAGCAGACAAGGCCCATGTCCCGCAGTTGCGCCCTGGCCGTTCCCCCGGCTTGGGCCGACCCCGCCAAGCTGGCGCCCGTTTTTCCCGCGGCGGAGTTGGTTCCCATGGGTGATGGCGCCGCCTTGCTGGCCCCGGGCCAGCCATTCGGCCGCCTGCATGCCGCCGTGGCGCCCTCGCTTTCGTCCCTGGGGCCGGGGGGATCCTCGCTGCTTCTGGTGGACGCGCCCGACTACAACGGCGTGGATCCCGAGAACGCGCTCAGGGCCGAGGAAATCCTGCTCAGGGCGGAAATCCTCGTTTTTGTGCTGCAGGTCGACAGCTACCTCGTGGCAAGGAATGTCGAGGAGCTGGCCCGCGCGGCAAGACTGGCGACGCGGTTGGTGGTGGTGCTCACCAAGGCGCGCGATTCACTGCAGGCCTGGATGGCATGGGACGACCTGTGCCGGAGGCTGGACGACCCCGCCGGCCTGGAACCGATGTTCGCCGACAGGCGGGCGGACGGGCGTTCCTGCGCCGAGGTGGTTCGTTCCGCGCCCGTGTTCATGTGGGCCCGCGCGGAGCGCCCCGAGTTGGCCGGAATCATGGCCAGGGAAGGTTCTTCGCTGGTGGACCGCCTCGCGGGCCAGGAGGCGAGAAGGGTGGCCTGGGAGGGCGTGGCCGGCGCCGCTCACGAAGCGGCCACCGACGCGCGAAGGCTGCTGACCAAGGCGCTCGAGGCGAGCGAGGCGGCCGGTAAGCGGCGCGCTTCGCTTGTTGCCGATGCCCGGGAGGCCGGCGCCCGCGTTGCCGGGCGGGAATTTCCCTTTGGCGCGCTCATGCAGGCCCTTGTCAAGGAGGCCAGGTCTGCCTTGCCCGACTGGTGGAAAATCGTCAGCATGCCCGTCGACTGGTTGTTCGGCACGGTGAAAACCGTCTACGGCAAGGCCAGCGAGTGGATCGGCCAGGTCAAGGAAATGGTCGTTCAAGAATCCGCGAAAAGTGAAAACCGCGAGGATGTCGAGCGCCGCGTGCTTTCCCGCGAGGCCGATGCGCTCCTCGACTCTTGGCGCTCGCGTCCCGACCTGGCGGACCTGGGGCTTGAAAGCTCGCGGTGCGCCAGCGCCCGGGAAGCGCTGCTGGCCGCGCCTTTACCCGGTGTTTCGCAAGAATGGGAAGCCGCGCTCCGCGACGAGGCTCGCCGATGGGTGGCGGAAAATCCGGGGCTGGCCAAGGGACTGCCTGTCATCAGCGATGTGGTGATGGCCGCGGGGTTCGGCCTCCTGGTCATCGACCTTGGCTTTACCGGGGGCCTGTTCGGCACCGCCGTGGTGGTGGGAAAACTTGGCGCGGGCGGCGTCATCGCCGGCGGAGCGGGTGCATTGGGGCTTTGGGGCCGTTTTCTGGGCGAGGCGAACATGGAGCAGATGCTCAGGCGTGTGGACGCGACCTGGCGGAAGACGCGCGCCGCCGACCTTTCGGCCCACATAGAACGGCACCTGGTGGGTGCCGTCGCCGCGCCCCTTGACGCCGTGCTTGGCCGCGCCAAACCGGAGCGGCTGGCCGCCATTGGCGAGGCGGTGCGCGTCCTGGAAGCCGCGGGCCCCGACGGCCCGATGGGGAGTTGACCATGGCGGGTGCCCCCTCGGTTCAGGAGTCGCCGGCGGCGTGGTCCGGGCCGTTGGCCAGGCAGGCTGTCGAGTTGCGCGACTCGTTGGCGCAGATCGCCGGCAACCCGTCCATCGACAAGGCCGTCGCTGGCCTTTCCGACGCGCTGGGGGCCTTGCGCTCCGACCGCCCCAGGCCGGTCATCGCGGTCCTCTTGGGAGGAACCGGAGCGGGAAAGTCGATGCTCTTTTCCGCCTTGTTGGAACAGCCCGGGGCCAGCCCGAGTTCCGACGCCATCAGGTGCCACACCAGCGCCCCGTACATTGCCGTCCATCCCGAGGACGAACCGTTCCTTGGCGAGCTTGGCGGCTGGAAGGCCACCCGGGTGCGCGGCCCGTCGCGCGGCGTCGTGCTTGTGGACACGCCCGATGTCGACGGGATCCTCAAGGAACACCATGCCGCGACGCGCGCCCTGCTCGAGCGCGCCGACCTCGTGGTGTTTGTCACCGACGCCGACCGCCGCGCCAACCGGGACCTGCTTGCCGAGTTGTCGCGATGGGCCCCCCGCCACCGGTGGTTTTTCGTGCTCAACAAGGCCGACCAGCACGCGGGGCGCATCCGGGAAATCGTCTCCGACTGGGACAGCCGCCTCAGGGAGGCCGGTTTCGAGCCTGACGACCGTTCCCGTTTCGCCGTCTCGAGCGTGGTGGCCGATGATCCGGGGCTTGGCCGCCTCCGCTCGGCCCTGCTGCGGGAAAGGGATGGCCGGCAAGTGGTGCTTTCAAGGAACTGCGCCTTCCTGCAGACGGCATCCCACGCCATGGGATCGCATCTCGACTCCGCGTTGGATCGGATGATCGGTGACCTCGGACGGCGGGAGGCCGAGGCCAACGCCCGCCTGCGGGACGCCTACGCTTCCGCCCTGCGCGAACCGCAGGCCAGGCGCGCCTTCCTGCTGGTCACGCGGCAGGCGGCGTGGCGGCACCTTGCCGAGCGCGCCGGCTTTCCCCTGGGTTGGGCGGCGTGGGTGTGCGCCCGGGCCCAGGGCCTGGCCACGGGAATGCTCCTCGGCCGGGCGATCGGATCCGGCGCGGGCGTGTTGGGATTGGGACTGGCCCTTGCCGGTGGCGGCCTTGTGGCGCTTCGGGGCCTGCTGCCTTTCCGCAGGGTGGTTGAAAGCCTGGGCTCCGATTTTCGCAGGCTCACGGCCAGCCTCGAGCGCGACATCCGCCGCGACCTCGAGGACATCGGCGTGGAGAAACTGGCCGAGCGGCCCATGGAGGCCCCGTCGAGCCCTGAACCGGGGGATGCCGTCGGCGCCATCGCCGCCCAGGTCGATTCCCTCGTGCGCCGTTTCTGGACGCGCGGGCTGGATGCCGACCTGATGGCGCAGGTGGAATCGGATGTGGAACAGGCGGCGTCGACGGTGGCTCGGGGGGCCGTGGGAGGATTGGCCGGGTTCGTCGCCTTGGTGGTGGGCAACGCGTTGCCGCTGTTTTTGGGTGGCTGGGTCCTGATCCGCCTGTGGATGGCCTGGTACGAGGCGAATTATCCTTCGTTGGGATTTTACACCATTGGATTGTCGCTGTTGGCCGCCTCGTTCCTTCCGGGTTTGTTCCTGCTGGCCATGCTTTTGGGGGCCCGCTTGAACCGGCTTGATGTTGCCGGCCTGGTGGCCCTGGCCGAGCAACCGCGCCCCACCGACCCGCTCAGGCGGGCCCGTGAAGGCCTCGAGGCCCGCCGCCGGGACGCCCGCCGATTGTCGCAATCGGCCGTGAATCGTCTCGAGGAGGTGCGGGGGGAACTCGACGCATTGGGCATGGGACTCTCGCGCCGGTTGATGCCGCCGGAATAATTGGCACAGACGGCATTTCTTGGGCATATCACGCCAGCGCTTCGCGTTTCCCAGCTTTTCAATTCCGGCCTCCCAAGCAGACAATGACTCCATGTCAGGGAGGCCGCCACATGGGTCGTCGTCGTGAACTGAAGGGCTTGCGCGCCGTCGTGACCGGCGCGTCGCAGGGCATCGGACGCGCGCTCGCGCTGGAGGGGGCCCGCCGGGGCATGGTCATCATTGCCCAGGCGAGGTCGAGGAACCTTCTCGACACGCTGGCCGGCGAATCCGAAGGCTTGCCTGGCAAGGTGATCACCGAAGTGGGTGATGTCACCTGCGCCGCCGACAGGGAGCGACTTGTCCGTCGTTGCCAGAACGAGGTCGGCGGGTTGGACATCCTGGTCAACAATGCCGGCATTGGTGCCACGGGCCATTTCGCCGACTCCGGCGCCGAGCGATTGCGGCAAATCTTCGAGGTCAATGTTTTCGGGTTGGTGGAAACCACCCGCGCCCTGCTTCCCCTCATCATCAACGGAACCACGCCCATGGTGGTGAATGTCGGCTCCATCGTGGGCGAGAGGGGCTTCCCGGCGCGCAGCGAATACTCATCGAGCAAGTTCGCCGTTCACGCCTTCAGCGACGGCCTGCGCGCCGAACTTTCCAAGGACGGCGTGGATGTCCTCATGATCGCCCCTGGCCTCACACAGACCAACTTCAGCCAGAACATGATCGAGCAGTCGGCCAAGGTCCAGCTCGACCACATGCGCGGCATGACTTCCGAGGATGTCGCCCTCGCCACTTGGAATTCCGCCGCGAAGGGCCGCGATGAGGTGTTCCTGACAAGGCAGGGCCGGTTGTTGCTGCTGGTGAACCGCTTCCTGCCTTGGCTGGTCGACCGGATCATGCGCCGGAAGGTGAGGAATCTCTTCAAGGACGAGCCGAAAGCCGCACCGCAGGCCGTCTCCTAGAATGCCTCCGGTGGCTTTGGCCCCGGAGCTATTCGATGTCACGCCAAATCGTCCATGTCGGCCGGCGCATCAAGGTTTGCGTCGAACGGCTCACCGATCCATCGGGCAATGAGGTCGTCCGCGACATCGTGCTCCATCCCGGGGCCGTAGCCATCCTGCCGTTCATCGACGACCAGACCATCTGCCTGCTCCACAACCATCGCTCGGCCATCGGCTCGCGCCTGTGGGAAATTCCGGCGGGCACCCTCGAGCCCGGCGAGGATCCTCTCGAGGCGGCCAAGCGCGAGCTCGAGGAGGAAACCGGCCACACGGGCGGCACCTGGACAAGGCTCGGTGAGTTCATTCCCTCCCCGGGAGTCATGAGCGAGGTCATCCACCTGTTTGTCGCCAGGGATATCCTTCCCGGCTTGGCGAGGCCCGAACCCGGCGAAGACCTGCTGCCCCAGCCCGTTCCCTTGTCACGGGCCCTCAACTGGTGCCTTGACGGCACCATCAGGGATGGCAAGACACTCACGGCCCTGTTGCTTCATGAGCGCATCGCGCGGGCGGGAACATGAGCGCGGACATCGCCACGAACCGCCCGGACGAGGTCTACTTTTCCCCGGGCGAGGCCATCCTTCGCAAGCTCTCGGGCCTTCTTGGAAGCGTCCGTGAATCGCTCGACCTGTGCCTCTTCACCATTTCCGACGACAGGCTCACGCGCGCCATACTCGAGGCCCATGAGAAGGGCGCCAAGGTCCGCGTGATCACCGACAATGACAAGCGGCACGACGCCGGATCCGACATCGGAGCCATCATCAGGGCCGGCGTCCCGGTTCGCGCCGACGACGGGCCCGAGCACATGCACCACAAGTTCTGCCTGTTCGACGCCTCCTGCCTGGCCACGGGCAGCTACAACTGGACCCGCGGAGCCACCGCCAATTTCGAGAACCTGCTGGTGACATGGTCGCCCGCGACTGTCGGGATGTTCTCGGGGGAGTTCGAGGAACTCTGGAGGCGGATGCGGCGCTTGCAATGATTCGCCTCCGGCCTCGCCCCGGGATATCCTGAGGAATTGGCAGCAAGGAGCCCCCATGCGACGGTGGCCGTTGATTCTGGGCATGGCCGCGGCAATCGCCCTGCTGGCGGCTTCGGGTGTCGCCCGAACCGGGCAGGGCGGATTCCATTTCACGCCCGAGTCGTGGATCGTTCTGGACGACCTCGACCGGCTGGCCCGGGTGGGCCTTGCCGGCAGCCCCTCGAGCCGGGTCGCTTATCTCAAGTCCCTGGGCGCCCAGCCCTCCCCGCAGGCCGTGGAGAAGGCCCTCGACCTGCTCGAGTCGGAAGATTTCGCCTCGCGGGAGGAGGGTGAGCGGCAGCTATCGGGTTCCGCCGTCGCCGTGGCGCTGGCCCTGAAGCCGCGGCGTGATCCCGAGACCCAGGCCAGGCTTGAACGATGCGCGGAGGCTTGGAAGGCCCGAACCGACCCGCTTCTTCTGGGCGCCATCGGCCGGTCGCTGGTCCGCCAACCGGCGGATGGCTCCGCCGCGGCGATCAGGACGGCCCTGGCCGTGATCACCGACGCCGATTCGGCGGAACCGCTGCACCAGGCGCTTGAGTCGCTCGGGCAAGCCGACACTGGCGGACCCGGTCGCGCGGCGTTCGCCAAGGTGCGCGCCGGCGACTCCTCGGCCCTGCCCGGCCTCGTCGGGGCCTTGGAGGCGGAACCGGAGCCTTTCCGGATCCGCGTCTTGGAATACTTGTACCGCCTGGCCGATGACGACGCCCCGGCGGAACCATGGTCCGCCGACGCGGGGGAACGCGCCGCCGCCAAGGAAGCGTGGCTCCAATGGGCCGGGCGCTTCGCCAAGTCGGGAAAACCTTCCATCCCCGGGCCGCCCGCCTTCCGCGACCGGACATTGGTGGTGCTCCTCGACCTTGGCCAGGTCGCCATGCTCGATTCCTCCGACAAGCCGCTTTGGATCATCCGGCGGGCCGATTTTCCCCTCGATGCCGAACCGCTTCCCGGCAACCGGGTGCTGCTGGCCGAGAACAAGGCGAACCGCGTCGTCATCCGTTCCCGGTCGGGCGCGGTCCTTTGGGAGCACCCGGTGGACAGTCCGCTGGTGGCCCAGTCGGTCGAGGAGGACCGTGTTTTCGTCGCCACCCGCACCGAATTGTTCGAGGTCGACCGCTCGGGACGCCGCGTCCGCACATGGTCCCGGCCCGATGACGAGACCTACATGCGGGCGATGAGGCTGCCCGATGGCGGCCTTGCCGTGGTGACATTCCGCCAGCGGTTCGTCCAGATGGACCAGGCGGGCCTGGTGATCCGCGCCTTCCCCGTGATGGTCACGACCTCCGGGGGCCGCATCGATGTCGCGCCCGACGGCCGCGTGCTGGTTCCGATGATGACCCAGGACCGCGTCGTGGAATATTCGGGCAATGGGGATATGGTTAGATCGTTTTTGGTCGCCGAGCCGATCGTCGCCCAGCGGCTTCCCTCCGGGCATGTGATGGTCACCTCGATGGACGAGCGCATGGCCGTCGAATTCGACGCGACGGGGAGGCGTATCTGGCGGTTTGATTCCCCCGCCGGCCGGCTGACCCGCGCCGTGAGGCACTGATTTCCGGAGGTTTGGTGGTGCCCCTGTGGCGGAAACTGGCGGCCGGCCTGACGATGTCACTGATCGTCGCGGCCTGGTTTTCCCTGTCGCTCACATGGCTGGCGTCTCCCGCGCAGTCGCCAAGGCCCGCGGTGGAGGGCGATCCCGCCCCTGAGGACCGCGCCCTGGTGGAGCGCCTCCGCCAATCCGTCAGCCAGGGCGGGGCCGCCGAACTCTCCAAGGCCCTTGCTGAAATGCTTCCGGCGCCCGGCGAGGAGGAAGCCTGGCAGAAGGCCCTTGCCGAGCTTTCCAGCGCCGATTTCCGCGTCCGCGAGGCCGCCGAGGCGGTTCTCAGGGGGGCCGGAACCCGCGCCAGGGGGGTGATCCACAGGCACGGCCGCTTCGAGACCGACGCCGAATCCGCCGCGGCGATCAGCAGGCTCACCGCGAACCTGGCGGGCCTCGATGCCGCTTCCGCGGCGCTCGACGCCTTGGCCAAGGCGGTTCCCGCCGGCGTCGATTCCGAGGTGATGGCCCGCGCCGTGGCTTATCTCCCGCCCATGCCGGCCAGGGACCGCGCCGACAGGTTGCTGGGGTCGCGTCCGGCCGCCAAGGACGCCCCGCCCGCCGTCAGGGAGGCGCGCATCAGGTGCATGGCCGCGGCCGACAGGCCATGGAGCGAATTGGCCGGAGGCCTGGCTGACTCCGACCCGGGCGTGAGGCTCGCTGCCGCGCTGGCGGGTTTTGAACGGGACGAGGAGGAAGCGGTGAAGGCCCTTTTGGCCTTGTTCCCGAACCTTGCGATGGGGGAAGCCCGGCGGGTGGAACGGCAGATGCTTCTCCGGGGCGGCCCGGGCAAGGTGGCGGCCGCCGTCGTTCATTCCGGAGATTTGGCTTCCGTCGCCAAAAGTTGGGCCGAGTGGTGGCCGAAGCGGGGGCCAAGGGTTGCCGTTCCGAGGGAATCCGGCTGGATCGTGGCCCAGGCCAACCTTGTCGACCGCCTCGCGATCCTCACCCGGTTCGACCTTGCCGGCAAGGAACTGGATGGGATCGCCCGGCCCGGCGAGGCGCTTGCCTGCGGTTTTGGCGCCGACGGCGAACCATACCTGGCCCGGATACCCGAGGATTCCGCGGCCTCTAGGATCGAATCGATGCGCGAGGTCGGCGGTCCGCTGGTTTCCGTGCCAGGCAGGCTTGTGGCCGTGTTCGCCTCCGGCGAGACCTGGATTCTCGTGGCCAGGGACCGGGTTGAGAAAGTCGGGCCGGAGGGTCGCCATGTGCTTCACAAGGCCCCCGGCCGCGTCATTTCGGCGGCGGCGAGGGCCGAGGATGGCTGGCTGGCCCTGTGGCACGACGACGGAACGCTGCAGTGGATCGATTCCACGGGCCGGGAAAAGCATCGCTTCAAGCTGCCGGTGCCCCAGGGCACCTCGCTTGGGCCGCAGGCGCTTCCCGGCCGGCGGGTGCTGGTTCCGCTGCTGGCATCCAACCGGGTCGCCGAATTCACCGACGACGGAACCGAGGTCGATTCGGTCGCCGTGGAAACGCCCATGGCCGTCCGCAGGCTCGCCAACGGGCAAAGGATCGTGGCCACGCCCCGGGGAATCATTTTGCTGGATGCCGAGGGAAGGTACATGAGGCGTGTGCCGCTCAACGGGTTGCCCTCGGGCATCGATGTGCGCTAGGCCGGCCGTTTGACCTGTCCGCGGCGCTGCCGTAACCTCGTCAATGCATGCGAACGGAAAGCCGCGCAGGGTGCGCGGATCCCGCCATGCGATCCATGACGACCGGAAAGCCTCTCATGCGCAATGTCCTCGGTATGGCCTTCATGGCCACGATGGTCGGCCTAGTCGCCGCCCAAGCCCCCAAGCCCCACTCAGCCATCACCCCGGCGCCCCGCGACAAGAACTGGATGCCCCGCCACGAGAAGTTCGTGGAGATCGCCAAGGCGGGCAACATCGACCTGCTGTTCCTGGGCGACAGCATCACCGACGCCTGGGGCGGCAACGGCCACGGCAAGGACCTCAAGGGAGGCCCCAAGTCCGGTTCCGGCGCCGAGATCTTCGTGAAGGAGTTCGAGCCGCTCAAGGCCGCCAACTTCGGCATCGGTGGCGACCGCACCCAGCATGTGCTCTGGCGCCTCCAGAACGGCGAGTTCGACACGATCAAGCCCAAGGCCCTCATGCTGATGATCGGCACCAACAATTCCAACGGGAAGGACAACACTTCCGACGAGATCGCCGAGGGCATCGAGGCGATCGTGAAGGAAGTCCACAAGCGTTCCCCCAAGACCAAGGTCCTGCTGCTGGCGGTTTTCCCCCGCGCCACCGGCAAGGACAAGGATGTTCAGGCGGCGCAAACCGCGAAGATCAACGCCATCAACTCCCGCATCGCCAAGCTGGATGACGGCGGCAAGACCGTCAAGTTCCTCGACATCGGCAAGAAGTTCCTCGCCGAGGATGGCAGCATCCCGAAGGAGATCATGCCCGACCAGCTTCACCTCAGCCCCAAGGGCTACCGCATCTGGGCCGACGCCGTCACTCCCTCGATCAAGGAACTGATGGGTAGTTGATCCATCCGAAATTGCGCTTCTTCAACCGGGCCGGCATTCGCCGGCCCGGCTTCGTTTCCGTAAACACCGGCTGGCCGGGTTCCGTGGAGGATTCCGTCGGTGCGAGTGGGCGGCGATTCGGTTGGGTCAGGCCGTGGCGACACGGTAGATGTCGGATTTGCCGCTCCGCTCGCCGACAAGGATGATCGACCGGCCGTCGGGGTGCCACGAGGCGTAGTCGGCCCGGTCCAGGCCGTCGGTCAACGCCACCAGGCCCGAGCCGTCGAGTTTCACCGCGTGGATGAAATAGCGGCCGTCGCGGTTCCAGGTGAACGCCAGGCGCGATCCATCGGGCGACCAGGCCGGCCTCGCCTGCATGCCATCAAGCTTGACGACCCGCCGGGCCTCCGAACCGTCCGCGTTCATCACCCACAGGTCGAAATCGCCAAGCCGGCTGGAGCAGAAGGCGATTCGCTTGCCATCCGGCGAATAGGCGGGCCAGTTGTTGATTCCGCCCGCGCTCAATGTCTTGCGATCCTTTCCATCCCTGGCGACCGAAACGATCTCCTGCCCCGTCGGCGCCGGCAAGGCGAAGACAACCCGTTCTCCCCTGGGGTGGAGGCTCGGTCGGCGCACGGCGGCGAAGCCGCCACCCGGGTCGAAAATGGCGTCCTTGCCGGTGGCCGTTTCCCGGATCACCAGCTTCATGTTCAGGTTCGCCCGGCTCTGGATGAAGGCGTAGGCCGACCCATCCGCCGCGAAGCAGGGCTCGAATTCCGAGGTGGTGGCATCCGGGTGCAGCTTGGCCGGCGACGGCTCGCCTATCCGCAGCCGCATGAGCCTCGTCAGCACGGGTGACTCGAGCACGGTGTAGGTGATCTCGTCCGGCTTCGTGAACACGGGATCGAACTTGGTGATTCCATCAACCGTCAGGCGGATCGCCTCAGAAGAGCTCATGGATCACCCTGGCCTCGGGAAGCACCCGGAATTCGGCCCTGGCCTGCGCGTCGACGCCTGACATCTCCATGATCGTCGCCCCGACCATGGCCGGAGTCACGGGCTCGGTGAGGGGAGCGGATGCCGTCTTGTCGCTGTCGCCGATCACGGCGCCGCCGCGCACGCCGCACCCCGCCCAGATCGAGAAATAGCACTGGGGCCAATGATCGCGGCTGGCCTGCCCGTTGATGCGCGGCGTCCTGCCAAACTCGCCCATCGCCACGACCAGCGTCGTCTCCAGCATGCCCCGGTCGCGCAGGTCGTCGAGCAGGGCCGAGAACACCCTGTCGAAAATCGGCCCATGCCTGTCGGGCAGCAGGTCGAAATTGAAGATGTGCGTGTCCCAGCCGAAGTCGCAGTTGGGCGTGACTGCCTCGACATACTGGCTCCAGTTGACCTGGATGTAGGGAACCCCGCCCTCGGCCAGCCTTCGCGCCAGGAGGCATGATTGCCCGAAGCTGGTCTGTCCGTAGGCTTCACGAACCGCCGGCTTCTCACGCGAGAGGTCGAGCGCCGCCTTCGCCTCGGGGTTGGTCAGCAGCGCGTAGGCCCGTCTTTGGGCGGAGTTGAGCTTGTCGAAGGTCGCCTGGTCTCCGGTTCTCGCCAGCCGGTCGATTTCGCCAAGCAGTTTCCGCCGGTCGTCGAGGGATGCCGGCGACAGTCCGTCGAGCAGTTGCAGGGCCGGAATGTTGGTTTCACCGGCTTCCGTGCAACCGACGAGGAAGGGGTCGTGGTTCTTGCCCCAGTTTCCGCCGCCGTAGCCTTTCATCGGTCCGACCACATCGCGCGGGTTGCCCCTGCCGATGGACATGAAGGCGGGCAAATGTCCGGAACCCCGGTGCCTCGCGACGACCGAGCCGAAATTCGGAACCAGGGCGTCCTTCCCCTCAAGCATTCCGGTCAGTCCGATCGAACCGGCCTTGAGGTGGTCGCCATCGAAGTTCACCATCGAGCGGACCAGCGCGAATTGGTCGGATCGTGTCGCCGTCTTGGGAAACAATTCCGTGAACCGTATTCCCGGGATCCTGGTCGGAATCGTGGAGAAGGGCCCGCGGATTTCCGCGGGGGCGCCGGGTTTGGGATCGAAGGTGTCGATGTGGCTTGGGGCCCCCCACAGCCAGAGCAGGATCACCGACTTCGCCTTGGGGCGGGAGGGCGCCCCCGGCAACATTCCACGGACCAGGGGAGTGGCCGATGCGGCCAGGAAGGCCCGCCTTGACGCCATGCCATGCAACATCGAGCGGAAGCTTCCGATCTCAAGCATGGGTCACCATCCCGCGCGAAAAATCCGCCATGGAGGGTTGCGGCGGTTCCGGCCATCCGGGACACAACTTACGGCGATCGCGTGCCGGATCGTCCTTTCGTCGTGTTCGGAATCATTGATGCACAATCTTATCATGCCACGGCCAGCGGGTCGAATCATCCGGTTCTTGGGAAAGAGGTTCCCTCACGGGCATGGTCCTGAGTGGGGATGGGCCGAATCAGACGAACCACAGGATGATGAATCTGATGTACCAGGGCGATGGTTGCAGAACTCCGTCGGTAGCTGCGGCCAATCGGTCCTCCGCCGAGCGCCAACGGTTCAGGATGGGGAGATTTCCATATACAGGGCCGCCAGATGATGCCACGGGTCGGCTTCATCCAAGGCGTTGGCGGCCTGTTCGAACAGGGCCTTGCTTGGCGTTCCCGTCACCAGCGCCGCCAGTCCCATGTTGTGCCATCGCGCCGGACCATCGGGAAGCGATTCCCAGTACCTTCTCGCCTCGGATAAGTTGCCGGAATCAAAGGCCAAAGCTCCCATCAGGTTGGCATGATCGTTATCCCCGGCGCCGACATTCTTGGCCCGTTTCAGCACCTCGAGGCTACCGTCGGCATCGCCCGCCATCCTGAGGATGCCCGCCGCGTGCAGCAGGGCGTTGGCCGAAGCCTGCCTTTCGGCCCAATCCCTCAACGGTCCGTGGCGGCCCTTGGGAGTCTCACAGGGTCTCCCCGGTTCCGAAAACACCCCGCCGACATCGAGCCTTTGGGGGAAATCCCCCGGCACAAAGACAATGTGAACCGTCCGCGGGCAATCCAAAACCAGGTCGGCCCAGCAGGGCGGAACTTCCGGGGCGGGAAGGGGGGCGTGGGAAATGGCGGCGGCCCATGCCTCCAGGGGCGGCGCCGAAATCCCCGCGTGGGATTCATGGGGTTCGATGGCACCGCCGGAACACCGCGCCAGTCCGCGACTGGCTTCCTCGCGGCTGTTGGCCAAGGCCAGGGCCAATCCGCGTCCGGCCGGGTTGGCGCCGTCTTCGTGGTCGGTCATGAATATTTCTCCGAGGTGCTTCCAACCATCAAACGGCCATGCCCCCCGTTCTTGCACCGGAAACCACAAAACCTAAACTAGGAATGGAAAATCCATCGATGACAGGATCATTGCCATGAGCGCCACTCCCCAGGATATCGCCTCAGCCCGCATGGCCGAGTTCATGCGCCTGCTGCCGCTCACCGAGGCCATCGCCGGCCTTCCCCACTGTGAGCACGGCAAGTCCTTCACCGAAGGGCAGTTGGAGGTTCGCTGCATCAATCTCAAGGCCGCGTTCAAGATGGCCAAGCAAGTGCTTCGCGAGATTTCCCAAGGCTGATCAATCGCGCCTTAAGACCGCGGCGCCCGCGCACATGGCGCCCAAGGCCAGCAGAATCATTCCCGGCAGGCCCGGTTCGACCCTTCCCAATCCGGCCAGCGCCTGGGTTGTCGCGTACCCGAGCCAGGCCAGGCTCATGATTCCCATGGCGAAAACCGCCTTGCGGCGCGCGGCCACGCCAAACCCGGCCTGATTGAGCGTCCAGGCGATGATCGGCAAGGCCTGCAGGGCGTGCATGGCGGCGCCATGGGGAAACTTGGGCACCCCGGCTTGGCCCCATTGCGAGGGAGAAAGCCCCCGGGAAAGCCTCCATTCGCCCGCGAGGCTCACGATCCAGCCGGCAACGCAAGAAACCGCCAGCAGCACCATGCCCCATCCCGCGGCATCCCGCATGTCGGGCCAATCGTCGAAGCCGACAAGGCAACGC
>JAGWVO010000349.1 GCA_018970845.1 Planctomycetota bacterium | reverse complement strand
ATTGGATTCTATTGCGGGTTGGATGGGGACGCAATCGACAACCCGCGCGCCTGGCCCATGTGTGGCAGGAAAACCGGGTTCCATGAAACCGGTTTGCCGTCCTTGTATGGCATGGTCGCGTGAAAGGGTATCCCGCTGGGATCCAACACCAGGGGCAGAAAATACCGATCGCCTTCCCACATCGGCAAACCGGTTACCGATTCGAGATCGTGCCAACCCAGCGTTCCCTCGGAGTTTCCCTCATGGGGGACTCCATCAAACGCCGTGACACGAAAGAGAAACCCGAACCAGTCTTCGCCAGCCTTGCCGAACCCGGGCCAATTGATCGTGGCCCTCAGTTCGAGGCGGGTGGCACGAATGCCGCTTTCCTCATGGATTTCCCTTGTCATGCAGGAAACGGGATCCTCGAACCGCTCCAGCTTTCCGCCCAGCCCGTTGAATTTGCCAAAATGGGGATCGTCCGGCCGCTTGTTTCGATGCACAAGCAGCACTTTTTGCCCGTCCTTCGACAGGACATAACCCAAGGTGGCAAGGATCGGAGTGTATGGCATTGGGAATCCTCCCGTGCGGAAGATTCTAGGCCAGCCGATTCAGGCGGCCCGGCCGATTTGGCCCATGTGATGGCGCAGGTCCATGACCGTGGGGCCCATGGCGAGGCGGGTTTCCAAGTATCGTTTGCCGTCCGTGTCGTAAAAGAGAATCCGGTTTTCCTCGGGAGTCCAGACGGCTTGCTTTCGCATGCGGCGCGGGCCCTGGATTTCAAAGAGCAGACCGCAGACTTGGCCGGAGCGGGTCAGCGGCATTGCGAACATCGGAGTTGACATCGGGTCGAGGCGCTCGGCTTCACACAAGGTTGAGAGCACAAACTGTTCAACGGCGTGGTAGGTAGGCAAGGACGGAAGTTGTGTCATGGGCTGAGTCCTGATGTCGATTTTTGATCTATCGGCACGAATCATGAAAGGTTTTGAACGACAATGATCATCACCAAGCCTTGAGTTGGCGCAGCGCCTCATACAATCCGATCGCCACGCTGCTGGAAAGATTCAGGCTTCGCACGGCTCGGGCCGGCATGGGTATTGTGGCGACCAGTTCGCCATGGCGGGCAAGGATTTCGTCGGGAAGGCCCCTCGATTCAGGTCCGAAAACCAGGCAGTCAGAGGGTTTATATTCAATCAGGTCGTAGTTGACGGCTCCCTTGGTGCTGAAGCAGATCACGCGCGATTGGGGCAGGGTGGCCAGGCAGGTTGGCAGGTCGACATGAAGCCTGAGCTTGACTGACGGCCAGTAGTCGAGCCCCGCCCTGGCCAATTGACGGTCGTCGAGCGAAAAGCCCAGGCGGCCGACTAGGTGCAATTCCACCCCCGTCGCAGCGCATAACCGTGCCACATTGCCCGTATTGGGCGGAATTTCCGGTTCAAACAGCACCACATGCGGCAATTTCATTGGAAATCCAAGTCATAATGAGGAATAGACTCATGCTGGAGCATCCATGATCGCCAAGCAACCCATATCCCCTACCGTGTCCGTGGCGAGGGTCTCCGCCTCCCGAGCCATGGGCCTCGGGCTTGGCATGGCGGCGTTTTTCTGGCTTGCCTCGCTTTTGCTGTCTCCCCCAGCGGTGGATGCCGCGGGCCGATGGCCTGACGCCGTGGATTCCAATCCTTTGGGAATGCCTGGCGCCTGGTTGGGACGATTGACATGGTCGCTGTTTGGGTGGCCGGCACCAGGCGTGCCGGTGTCAATGGTCCTGCTGGCCGTCGGTTTCTGGTGCGGCAACCTCGGTTGGTTCTTAAGGGCCTCCGGAGTTTTGGTGGTTGTAGCGTCGACGGGTTTCCTGATTCGGGTCGGTGGCGCCGAGGGGCAGGGAAGCGGCCTTCTTGCCGCATGGGTCGCCGCCAGCGCGGGACCCGCCGAGGGTCGGTTGGCGATGGCGGGATGGGCCGCCTTGGCTGTCGGGACCCTATTGGCCATCGGGCTTTGGCCAGCCAGGCTTGCCGGTTGGTTGGTCACCCGCGTCGAAGTCTTGGGAGATGAGGGGAGGGCCTCGGCCGAAAAGGCCGCCAAGCCCGTCCGCAAGCCCAGGGCCGCCGAACCTGTCCCATCCGGTTCCACCTCGGCGGCGGAGGTGTTCCTGGCGAATTTGCCGCCAACGACGCCCGTTGCCGCCGCCGGGCCAGACATCCCCATCCACCATCACGCGGCCGCCGCGCCCGCCATTCCCGACCCCCCTCCGGTATTGGCCAAGCCATCAGCCGATGCCAAAACTCCAGAATTCGCGGGCTACAAGGCCCCCGCCGTGTCGATTCTTGACGAGCCCGAACCGTTCGCGGTCCATCGCCATGAGGACCTGCTCCGCCAACGCGCGGGGGAACTCGAGCAGGCGTTCCGCGATTATGGAATCAATGTTCGCGTGGTAGGCATCAACACGGGCCCGGTCATTACCCAGTTCGAACTGGCCTTGGAAACCGGCCTGAGGCTCAACAAGGTCACCCGCCTTGGCGACGACATCGCCCTGAACCTGCGCGTTCCGAGTGTGCGCATGGTGGCGCCCATTCCCGGCAAGAACACCGTGGGCGTCGAGATTCCCAACGAACTGAGGGCCACGGTCCGCCTCAAGGAGGTGATGGCCGCGGGAGCGCCCCGCCTGCCGGCGATGAAAATCCCGCTTTTCCTCGGGAAGGACAACGAGGGGCGGGCCCTCGTGCATGACCTGGCCGACATGCCCCACCTGCTGATTGCCGGCAGCACCGGCACCGGCAAGTCGGTCTGCATGAACAGCATCATCCTCAGCATCCTCATGACCCGCCGCCCGGATGAGGTGCGGATGATCATGATCGACCCGAAGGTGGTGGAACTTTCCGACTACGGCAGGATCCCCCACCTCATGCATCCCGTTGTGCATGACATGCGCAAGGCCGAGGCCATCCTCTCCTGGGCCGTCGACAAGATGGAGGAAAGGTACGAGATGTTCCGGCGGGCCAAGGTCCGAAACATCGCGGGCTATAACGAACTCACTGAAAAGGAGCGCGTCTCCCGGCTTGAGTCCGAACCCGGCGACGGAGGCAATGACGGCGCGCGCATGCCTTACATCGTGGTCTTCATCGACGAAATGGCCGACCTCATGATGATGATGCGCAAGGAAGTCGAGGGGCACATCATCCGTTTGGCCCAGAAGTCTCGGGCCTCCGGCATCCACCTGGTGGTCGCCACCCAGAAGCCGACGGTGGATGTGATCACGGGCCTGATCAAGTCGAACCTTCCATCGAGGATCTGCTTCAAGGTCGTCAACAAGAGCGACAGCCGCGTGGTGCTCGACGAGATGGGCGCCGACCGCCTGCTCGGCAAGGGCGACATGCTGTTCCTTCCCCCCGGAACCAGCCAACTGGCCCGCGCCCAGGGGACCTTCGCCTCCGACGGCGAGATCCGGCGGGTGGTCGGTTCCATCGAGGGCGATCCGTGCTACGCCCAGGAACTTGTCCAACTCAAGGTGCGAACCGAGGAGGAGTCGCAGGGAAGGGCCGACGCTTCCTCGCGGCCGAAGGACGACCTTTATATTCCGGCCGTGGAGGTGGTGCTCCGCGAGGGTCGGGGGAGCACATCGCTGCTTCAGAGGGCTTTGGGCATCGGGTATGGTCGCGCCGCCCGCTTGATCGACGCCATGGCCGAGGATGGCATCGTCGGCGCCTACAACGGATCAAGCGCCCGGGATGTGCTCATGACAATCGAACAATGGGAATCCAGCAAAACCCGTTTGGACTGACCAGTTCGCGCCCGCGAGCAGCCAATAGCAGATCACTTGTCGGCCCTCATTGATTTGAGCCATCTCACTTTTGGTTCTTGTCGGTGCCGGCCGTCTTGGTTCCCTGAGGGGAACCCGCTGGTCGCGAAGCGCCGGGAGTCGGATTGGCAACCGGTTTGTTGGCGGGGGTTCCCGATGGA
>JAGWVO010000009.1 GCA_018970845.1 Planctomycetota bacterium | reverse complement strand
AGTCCCTTGGCCACCATCGGATCGTCCGGGGACACTTTGCCACCCTTGATCAAGCCCGTCACCACGATTCCAGTCACGCCGGGGCTCAACTTGGTTGACCAGCCGCCGTTCTCCTCCTGTGTCTTGCGGAGGTACGCCACCGCCTTGGCGGCAACGGCATCGATATCGGGGGATTGCGCGCCGCAAGGCAAGGCGATCATGGCCATGGCCAGGGGAACCGCTGAAATCATGAGCACATGTCGGATCATGGAGGATTCTCCAAGTTGGCGGAATTTGATCATTCTAAGCCTTGGAGCAAACGGCAGGCCATTTCCCAGAAGCGATTTTTTCAAGGAATTCGCTTGGGGCGACAGGGCCTTGGCGCGCAGTCGACCAGGCATGGCGCAAGGCGCGCCAATGAAAATCCCCCGGTGAGACACCGGGGGACAGTTGTCAAACCAAAGGGGCCGTAATCAGTTCACGATGGCGAGAATATCGTCCTCGGACATGATCAGGTATTCATCATCACCCAACTTGACCTCGCTGCCGGCGTAGGAGGAGAAAAGCACCTTGTCGCCTTCCTTCACCTGGAAGGTCGAACGCTTGCCGTTCTCAAGGTACTTGCCTTGACCAAGGGCGATGACCTTGCCCTTGCGGGGCTTTTCCTGGGCGGCCGAAGGAAGGTAGAGACCCTTGGCGGTCTTTTCCTCGGCTTCCTCGCGCTTGACCACGATCTTGTCGTTGAGGGGTTGCAGTTTCATTGGATCGAGACTCCTGTTGATAAAACCGTAAGGCGTTTCAGTCGCCGGTCAGGTCCGCCCCGTAGTGCCGCTGGATGGCTCGCGTCACCGAGAACAGGACCATGTCCTTGCGGACCGGTTTCGGCAGAATGCAGTAAACCGAAGCCTTCTGGGCTTCGATCATCAGGTTGCGGGACGGGTCGGCGGTCACGAGGATCGCCGGCATGACCGCGTGCGTCTGCCGAACCAGTTGCAGGGTTTCCAAGCCGGTGAGTCCGGGCATGTGCATGTCGAACAGGGCGAGATGAACCGCGTGCTGTCCGACCACATCAAGGGCCTCCTCGCCACTTGAGGCCATGAGCGTCGCGAAACCGGCACCTGCCACCACTTCGCGAAGGGTATCGCGCATGGCGGGATCATCGTCAGCAATCAGGACCGCATATTCCCAGCGGCCCGGCGTGACGGATGTCATGTCCGGCTCCTTGAGCCCGTGCCCCAGTTGGGTTGGGACCCCCCTCAAACACAACCGACCGGATCCAGCGTCCGGTTCTCCAGAATCATCAGCAAATCGAGTGCCGACTGGCTGCCCAGTTTTCATTCCAAAAAATTACTTGCAAAAATGGGCATGGCACCAGATCAAACCGGCCGGGCGCGGACGCGATAGGTTTTGGCGCCTGCCAAAGTGGCACCCGTCGCCGTTTATTTGGGGGAGGACTTTCCAACGGCAGGCAGCCAAAGGCGGTCCGGATCGAAATCGGCATCATCAAGGGGCACAGGGAATGCCCGGTCGAACTTGTAGAACTCAAGTTCCAAGCCGTTTTCATCCCAGGTGGTCAGGATGGTTGGCAAACCGCTTTCGGTGGAAAAGCAGATCAGACGCTTGGCGCCCCTGGGAAAATGCGGGTCGTACCCCGGGGGGAAAGTCATTTCCACGGCCGCTTGCTTCGCGGGAAACTCGGGCCTGACCACCATTCCAAGGCTCTTGATGTTGCCCTGGGGCAAGGCGCCCCTTTGCCAATCCTCGACCACCTTGCGATACCGGAGCACCGCGCCCCCGTAGCCGCTGTCCGTGATGCTGTAACGGGTGCTGCCCTTGGCCATGTTGCTGTTGATGTCCACCTTCATTCGGCGATTCCCTCCAATGAGGGGAATGTCTCCCGACGCGGTGATGACCTGCATGGCGTTCTCGTCATGCGCCCTGTTGTAGATGATCTGGCGGCCCTGGGCATCGGTGTCGAGCCACTTCATGTGCACGGCGAAAGGTTCGCGGCGCATCTTGAGAAGCACCGTTTCCTCGGGCTTGATTCCCTTGCCGAGATTTTCCCGGCGGGTGAACCGAAGGATGCAGCCGTTGAGCGACTCGTAGGCGGCGACCGCCTTGGTGGCCAGCAGAACCGGATCGGTGGCGGGGTCGGGCGTTCCGGGAGTGGTTTGTTCGGCCTGGCTGGCTGAAGCTTTGATGATGGCGGATTTCGCATTCCTGGGCGATTGGGTGTCGGCCTGGTTGAGGGCGACGGACTTGTCCTGCTTGCCGAAAGGCCAGAAAGGAAGGGGAACCACGGGGAACGACTTGGGCGGCTCCACCGCATCGGCCCAGGGCGCGCTCGAGGCGATCAACAGGATGGCCGTCGCGAAAATCCAGGTATGCCTGCCGTGGCCCATAAACCGATTCCGAAGGCGGGTGCAACGCCCGCCTTCCCTGGCATGGCGTCGACCGCGGCGCGGAACGATACCCACCGGCAATACCCGGGAAAAGGCCTATTCATGGGGTGAGTCGCCAAACCCTGCTCCGGGCGGGGTTTGCGGACAAAAAAACAGGGCCAGCGGCAGCCCCGCGATGAAGCCTCCGATGTGGGCGCCGTAAGCCACCCCTCCCGATCCGTCGCTGTCGTACGACGCGCTGACCACTTGCATCACAAACCAAAGACCGACCGCCACGATGGCCGGAACCTCGGTGATGAACCGGAAAATGAGCACCTTCACCCGGTTCGCTGGAAACAGCAGCATGTAGGCGCCCATTACCGCGGAAATGGCGCCCGAAGCGCCAAGGCATGGCACCCGGGGATCGCCTCGGAAAGCGTAAACCGCCGCAACGTGGGCGCCACCGGCGGCCAAACCGCCGAGCAGGTAGAAGCCCAGGTACCGCGCCGATCCGAACCGGCTTTCGATGTTGTCACCGAAAATCCACAGGAACAGCATGTTTCCCAAGAGGTGCATGATGGAGCCATGCATGAACATGCTGGTGAACGGGGTGAGATAGACCGAAGGGGTCGCGCCCAATCCCGGATCCTCCACATCCACGACGCGATTTTTGTGCTTCAACTGGCGCGTTTCAGCGGGCCGGACCAGATCCTTTCCCGTGACGATCTCCTCGGGAACCAGCGACCACGAAACCGTGAACGGAGCGCCTTCGGGCATGCCGGCGCGCTGGGGAACGAGGAAAACAAAAACACACACCGCGATGAGCGCGTAGTTCACCACGGCAAACCCGCGGTTCTCGGAGTTGTCATCACCCAAAGGCATCATGACGGGCGCTCCGGATGGGAACCTCAGGCCAGTATCGGTTGGATGACCTTCCCGGCGACATCGGTGAGCCGTTCGTCGCGGCCCGCGTGGGGGTAGGTGAGCCTTTCATGGTCCATGCCGAGCAGATGCAGGATGGTGGCGTGGAAATCGTTCACCGAGACGCGGCCTTCGCTGGCATACAGGCCGATTTCGTCGGTGGATCCGTGGACATGGCCGCCCTTCACGCCGCCGCCGGCCATCCACATGGTGAATCCGTAATGGTTGTGGTCCCGTCCCAGGGTTCCCTGCGAAGTGGGCAGGCGGCCGAACTCCGTCGCCCAGACCACGAGGGTCTCATCGAGCAGGCCCCGGGATCGGAGGTCGGCCAGAAGCCCGGCGATGGGCCGGTCGACATGGCCGCACATTTTTTGGTGGTTGCCGTTGATGTCGTCGTGGGCGTCCCACTGCATTGAAAGCGGGCCTCCGCCGGAATACACCTGGACGAACCTCACGCCGCGTTCGACCAGCCTGCGGGCCAGGAGCAACCGCGAGCCGAAGTCGGCGCTGGCGGGGGTGTCGATTCCATACAGGTTCCGGGTGCTCGCGCTCTCCCGCGAGAGGTCGACCGCCTCGGGAGCGCTCATCTGCATCCGGAACGCCAGTTCGTAGGTTGCCGTGCGGGCGGAGAGCCGGCTGTCGGCGGGATCCTCGACGAGTTTGTTGAGTCCCTTGATCAGCTCGAGGCTTCGCGCCTGGCGCTCACGGGTCACTCCGCCGGGAGGATTCAGGTAGAGCAGGGGATTGGGGCCCCGGCGAAGCAGGGTTCCCTGATAGGTTGCCGGCAGGTAGGCCGATCCCCAGCATGGCGCTCCCCCCTCGGGCGTGCCCTCGGGTTGAAGGAGGACGCAGAAGGCCGGAAGGTTTTCGGCGGGGCTTCCCAGCCCGTAAGCCACCCATGAGCCGAGGGTGGGGTGGCCGGGGAACATCCGGCCGGAGTGCATTTCGTACATGGCGGGTGCGTGAACACTGCTGTTGGCGTGGCAGGCGTTGAGGTAGCAGATGTCGTCGACCCGGCCGGCCAGGTTGGGCAGCAAGTCGCTCATCCACAACCCCGACCGCCCGTGGCGCCTGAACGACCGGGTGCTGGCCAGGCACTTGGTGTCCCCCTTGGTGAATTGGCTCACCGGCTTGCCAAACGCCTCGGGCAGCGCCTTGCCACCCAGGCGGGTGAGTTCGGGCTTGGGGTCGAACAGGTCCATCTGGCTGGGCCCGCCGACCATGAACATGAAGATGACCGCCTTGGCCCTGGGCGCGAAGTGTGGCGCCTTCGCGGCAAGGGGATTGGCGCCCGCCGCCTCCCTGGCCATGAGGTGGGAAAGCGCCATCGACATCGGCAGGCCCGGGGCGCTGGCGAGGAATTCCCTGCGGATCATGGCGCGCTCCTGCAATCAGTTGCCTCGGGGCCCCGCGAGAGCCGCCACTTCGGCGGGGTTCAGGGCCTGGCTGAACACGGCGACCTCGTCCAATCGGCCTTCCCAGTTCGAGGCGTTGTCGGTGGCGCCGCCGACATAAAGCCGCGACGACGGACCCGCGGGAGGCGGCGGAGCCTTGCAGGCGATTTCCGGCTGGGCCTTCCCGTCGAGATGCACGCGGACATCCTCCCCCCGCCTGACAAGGACCACATGACGCCATTGCCAGCGGCCGATTTCCGATCGTCCGGCGACCACCGATCCGTCGCCGGCCCGGAAGATCAGCCTTCCGGGGTTATCGGTGCCGCCCAACCCAAGGTGGTCGCCATGGCTTCCCCTGTCGTGTCCCCGGGAAAAACACCACCCGGCCACGGGACGCGCCCCGGCCGGCAAACCATTGTAGACCCACATCGACACGGAGTAGTCGGACCCGGCTAGGCCGGTCACCCGCGCTTCCATGCGGCCGCCCGCAAAGTGCGCCGCCCGGCTTGGCGGTTTGTCCTTGTCGGAGAGAGGCGCTCCCTCGAGGTGGAACACCACGCCGGGTTCATGGAATCCGTCGTTGCCCCTGCCGGAACGGTCCAAGGCCCTTGGGCCCGACATGTCATCGAGGCTCCAGTAGGCCTGCGGACGCAGGGCCATCACGGCGGCGGAATGCTCCGACGAAACGGGTTCCGGCTCCCTCCGCGGCTTGCCCGACACCTTTTCCAGCAGTCCCAGCGCCGCCTCGACGATCCTCGGTTCGGCGGAGGGCTCAAGTCCCGCGGACCGGGCGTTCCATGTGTTGTATCCGCCCAGGACATGCTGCTCCGGGGGCGGGATGTAACCATCGCCCCCGTTGGCCAGTTCGATGACCATGGTTCGCTCCAGGGGGGAACCCGCCTTCAGCTTCAGCCCGGTGAGCGCGTAGGTTTCGCACGGTGTCGTGGCCAGGGCGATGTCGCCGATCCGCAGCGCCTGCACCACGACATCTGTCCCTTGCCGCTCATGCAGCATGACCTGCTCGCGGGCGTAGATTTCAGGCTGGGTCTTGGGAAGCCTGTCGCCCATGGTGGCGACGATTCTTTGGGCCCATTCGAGGCGCTGGAGGTCGGGAACCCTGTACTTCATCGGAATCCGGGCCTCGGCCATCGCCACGGTGGCATCGGGGGAGTGCCGGATATCCTTGCAAGCGGCCGCGGCGATGTCGGCCAGTTGGTTGGCGTAGGCCTCGATGGTCGGTTCCTCGCCGGGCTTGGGAGCCGGCTTGCGGTAATCGCGTCGCCAGATGTCGCCGCTGCATCCATGCGACATGATGCCCACGAAAGGCGGCTTTCCGCCGGGGTTTGCCGGGGAAAGACGGGTCTTCATGGCCTCGCAGAAAAGGCCGAAGTAATCGGCGCTGATGGCCGAGTCGCCAAAGTAGTGCATTGAAAAATTGGCCAACAGGGCGATCGGGCGGCCGTCCCTCGAACGGAGGGAAACCATCGGAAGCGAGGGATCCGGCGGCCCCGATTCTCCCGTGACATCGTCGATGACGCGGCCGGCGTGCATGTTGGCGCGCACGGTCCTGTTGCCGAACGGGTCGGGCAGCATCCTGTCGGGCCGGAGGATCCATCGCCTCAGCGCGGTGTGGTTTGGAGCGAAGGCCTGGGCCCAACCGACTTGGGCGGGTTCCAGGTTGGCGTGGGCCGCGGCGATGGCCGATACCAGCCGCGCCTTGAGCAGCGGCGTGTAGACGGGGTCGGCATCGGTGCCGAGGCAACCCATCGAGGCGGCCGCGGAATGGGTGTGCGTGGCGCCGATGAGAATCCGCTCGGGGGGAATCGGGGTCTTCCGCGCCGACTCCGCCTTCACCTCGTCCAGGAACGGGCGGCCCATCATGCAACTGTCGACGATCACGATGGCGCACTTGGTCTTGCCGTCATCGACGACCAGGGCCCTCGCGTGAAGCGGCGCCTTCACCCGGGTGGCTGTCGCGCTCGTCATGCCGCCGTTGACCAGGACCGGGAAGGTCGCGGGCGTGACATCGATGGAAGCGGCGCCCGCTCGAAATCCGCCGGGGTCGGCGGCAAGCGCGAGGGCCAGCATGAGCAGTGGCATTTCGGTTCCTCCGCGAATCGTTTTCAGGGCGCGGCGGGTTCCGCCTCATCGCCGCGGTTGGCCTCGAGCAGCTCTTCCCATGCTTTCACGGCCTTGCGCGCCACGCCACGCTTTTCGGAGATTTCCTTGTCCCGTTCCATCGGCCATTCGCGGCCCGCTGAAAGGCAATCGGCCACGATGCCGGCGTAGGACCCGGTGGCGGCCAGCACCGCCACGGCGTGGTCGCGCGCCTTGGTGGAGACGGTTCCCCTCACCTCCAGCGACTTCCAGTCGGCGGCGAGGGCCCCTCCCGATTCAACCGACTCCCTCGCCAGCCGCGCGCCCGCCTCGGCGGCTTTCTCGTTGCGGCGGAACTTGTCGCGCTGGAGGAGCGGATGCCAATGGAGATCCTCGTCCTCGCGGAACTTCTGGATATGCCTGGCCAAAGAGGGCACCAGGCGCTTGTTGAGTTCCGGTATCTCGGCGCGGTCGGCGAGGGCGCCCTCGAAATCCCGGATTTTCACGGCGCTGTCGGATGAGGCGGCGACATCGAGCCCGACCCGGCCCAGCCACGCCGCCGCGGAGATGGACGCGAGCAGCACCATGACGCCAACCTGCCGCCTCGATCGTCCGCGCGCCATGAGCGCCAGCCCGAGGCCGGTGGCCGCTCCGCCAAGCGCACCTCCCAAGTGTCCCAGGCCGCTCACGCCGGGAATCAGGCTCATGCAGCCGATCAGGACCCCGTTGATGACGAGGGCCCTCGTCCAGCTTGCGCGGATTTCCGCCGGCATGTGGCCGCGGTTGATGGCCACCCAGGAACCCATCGCCCCAAGCAATCCGCAAATGCCTCCCGAAGCGCCGCCCGTCAAACCCGGCGACACGGCCGCCGCCAGCGCGAATCCCGACCAGACCGAGACGAGGAAAACGAGCAGGAATCCGGGCACGCCCCACAGCCCTTCGGAAAGCCTGCCAAGGCTGTTGAGGCTGAATCCGTTCACCAGGATATGGACAAGTCCCAGGTGAACGAAACCCGCCGAAAGAAGCCTCCACCATTGCGATGGAAGGTCGGGTTCGGGCACGAACAGCCCGATCAGCCTGTAAATGGAAAGCAGGCCGGGGGCGTTCGAGTTGAACAGGTAGTCCGAACCAAGGCCCGCCTGCCAAGCCATGGTGGCGCCAATTCCGAAATTCACCGCCATGGCGCCAAGGAGAACCCGCGTGGCCCAGGCCCTTCCCATGGCGCTGGCCACCCTTCCCAAATCCCGGAGAACCTCGAGAGACTTCCTGTGCTCGCGAATGTAGCGTTCAAGTTCCCCCGTCATGAAGGCGGTTCGTATTCCGAGGGGGGTAAGGCCGACCAGCAGGGTTCCCGGTTCGGCGTCCTCCGGGGTTCTCCGCTCGATCATGCCCTCCTGGTGGAGGTTGTCGAGCAGGTTCATGATGTGGTCAAGGGGAACGCCCGAGAGTTGGGCGAACGCCTTGGGTGAAAACGGATCGGGATGGGCGTCGGAGATGCGGACGAGGAGGGTGGCCTCGGGATGGCAGACCCCGACGGAATCCTCCGGCGATTCGGCCATGGTTCGCCCGCCTCCCCCTCCGGTCAGGCTTTCAGCAGGCCCTTGGATCGGGCGTAAGGGAAGATGCCGCCGGCCTCGAGGATCGGCGCGACCTCCCCGAGGGGGCGGAGTTCATACGACTCCCTCGCCGTCAGGTTTTCCAGCTTGCCCGCCGCCACATCCAGCCGCAGTTCGTCGCCGGTGCAGACCGTGTCGCACAGCCTCTTGACCGACTCAAAGGGAATGAGATATCCGCCATTGACGGAGTTGCGGAAGAAGATGCGGGCGTAGAACTCGGCCACCACGGCCTTGATGCCGGCGGCGTCAAGGGCCACGGGCGCGTGCTCGCGCGATGAGCCACAGCCGAAATTCCTGCCGGCCACGATGATCCTGTAGGGCGACACGAACTCGTCGCCGGGCGCGTGGAACGGCACATGCCCCTTGGGGAGGCCCCCCTGTGGCGCGGGAACACCGGCCAGGGCGTACTTGCCGAACTGCCTGTATTCCTCGGGAATGGCGGGGTTGAAGGTCAGGTACTGCGCCGGAATGATCTGGTCGGTGTCGATGTTGTCGCCCAGGACATAGGCCTTGCCCTGGATCACGGGTTGGAGCGTCATGCCAGGAACTCCCGGGGGTCGGTGATGGTGCCGGTGAGGGCGCTTGCGGCGACGGTGAGCGGGCTGGCCAGGAACACCTCCGCCTGCTTGTGTCCCATGCGGCCGGGGAAGTTGCGGTTGGTCGTGCTGATGCACTTGAGGGGGGTGTTGAGCCTTCCGAATGTGTCGGAGGGGCCTCCCAGGCACGCGGCGCAGGACGGTTCTCCCATCTTGGCCCCGGCGCTCAGGAAGACTTCCTCGAGGGTCGGCCCGCCGTCGACGCGCTCGGTGCGAAGTTGCCGGGCCACCTCGCTGGTGGCGGGCACCACGAAGGTGTCAACCTTCACGGTGTGGCCCTTCAGCAGGCGGGCGGCGGCGCGGAAGTCGGTCATCTTGCCGCCCGTGCATGAGCCGATGTAGGCGCGGTCGATCGCCGAACCCTTGAGTTCATCCACATAGGCCCGGTTGTCGGGGCTGTGGGGCTTGGCCACCACGGGCTTGAGCTTGGTGACATCGTATACCCATTCGCGGGCGAAGCGGGCATCCGGGTCGCTTTGCTCGACGACGAAGGGTTTGCCCGACTTGTCGCGGGACTTCACGAAGTCGACGGTTTTCTTGTCGGCGCGGATGATGCCATTCTTGCCGCCGGCCTCGATGGCCATGTTGCAGAGGGTCATCCGCTCCTCGATCCCGAGGCAGAAAACTCCGTCGCCATCGAACTCCATGGCCTGGTAGGTGGCGCCGTCGCAACCAATGTCTCCGATGACGGCAAGGATGAGGTCCTTGGCCATGAGGTAGGGAGGCAGTTCACCCTTGAACACGAACCTGAGAGTCGGGGGAACCTTCAGCCAGGTCTTGCCGGTGCCCAGCACGAATCCCGCGTCGGTGTTGCCGATGCCGGTGGCGAACTCGCCGAAGGCGCCGGCGGTGCAGGTGTGGCTGTCGGTTCCAAGGAGGATTTCCCCGGGCCTTGTATGCCCCTCCTCGGGCAGGGCGATATGGCAGACACCCTTGTACCTGTCCGTGCCCACATCATAAAAATGCGGCAATTTCTGCTCGGCCACGAACGACCGGAGCACATCGACATTCCTGTTGGCCATCGCGTCTGCGGTGAAGATGTAGTGGTCGGGGATGATGACCACCTTGTCGCGGTCCCATACTTTCGCGTCGCGGCCAAAGTTTTGGTGGAAGACGCCGATGGTGCCGGGGCCGCACACATCATGGGTCATCAAGATGTCCACATCCACCCAGATGTTGTCGCCCGGTTGCACGGAGGGCTTGCCGGCGTGCCTCGCCAGAATCTTCTCCGTCAGGGTCATTCCAGCCATGGGGCCTTCGTCTCCAGCCGTCATTTCAGGGGGAACAATCATGATATCATGGGACTCGTTCGCTGGCGACATGGCTCGCCGGCCCCCCCGTATCTTTCGGTTCATGCCAATGAGCCCCGAATTGCCAGAACAATCGGTCCCTCCGGGTCGAGTGAGGCTCGTGACCCTCGGTTGCCGCGCCAACCAATACGAGTCGCAGCGGACCCTGGAAATGCTCGAGGGCGCCGGTTGGACCGCGGCGGGCGAGGGGGAGCCGGCCGACCTTTGCCTCGTCAACACCTGCACCGTCACCCACGATGCCGATGCCAAGGCCCGCCTGGCGGTTCGCCGCCTTGGCCGTGAAAACCCGGGTGCCCGAATCGGGGTGATGGGCTGCGCCACGGCATCCGATCCGGAAACGATGGCCGCCCTGCCCGGGGTGACGGCCGTTTTGGATTCACGCGCCGACCTGGCATCCCAACTGGCGCGGTTCGGGGTGGTTTCGCCCGATTCCGGCATCAGCCGGTTCGACCATCACCAGAGGGCGTTTCTCAAGGTTCAGGACGGTTGCCTGCTCGATTGCGCCTACTGCATCATCCCCAAGGTGCGGCCCAGGTTCGGAAGCAAGCCCGTGGAGGCGATCATCGGTGAGGCCGGCCGCCTGATGGATTCCGGCTACCGCGAAATCGTCCTGACGGGAATTCATCTCGGCCATTACGGACTTGATCTGAGCAAGGGCAAGCCCAGGGAGCGGTGGACCCGCCTGTGGCATCTCCTGGACGCGCTTTTGGAATTGCCCGGGGGATGCCGTTTCCGGTTGTCGAGCCTCGACGCCGCCGAGGCCCACCCTGAACTCATCAGGAGGCTGGCCGGGGATTCCCGGATCGTCCCACACCTTCACCTTTGCCTGCAAAGCGGGTCGAATGCCGTTTTGCGCCTGATGAGGCGGAGGTACACCGCGGAAAGCTACCTCGAACGCTGCCTGAACCTGCGCGAGTCACTCGACAACCCCGCCATCAGCACCGACATCATCGTGGGATTTCCCGGTGAAACCGACGCCGACTTCGAGGCGACCCTCGAAGTGGCACGCGCGGCGAGGTTTTCCGACATTCATGTGTTCAGCTACAGCCCCCGTCGCGGAACGGATGCATGGTCTTTCCCCGGCACGGTCGATCCGCGCGTGGCGCGCGAAAGGCGTCTCAGGCTTGAGGCGTTGGCCCTAGAAATGTCCCGCGAATACCGGGAAAGCCTGATCGGCCGCGACCTTGGTGTGGTCGCGGAATGTGGCGATGGCGAGGGATGGGTGATTGGAACGGCCTGCCGCGGCGTCAAGGTCCGCTTTCGGGGCGAAATTGAAGGCCTTAGGAGGCGGGTGGTCGCCGTTCGCGCGACATCCGTTGAAGCCGGCCTCCTGACGGGCGAGGCGAAGGGCGTCGCGGGCAGGACGGCGCTTGCGATGGCCTGACTTGCGCAATCCCTTGCGGGATGGAATAGACTGGAGAAAGATGAGAATCTTTCATCACCATCACGGATGGCCACGATGACTCTCCTGACATTGGCCGCGGCCTTGCTGCCCTTGGCGGCGCCCATCGACTTCAACCGCGATATCAGGCCTATCCTCTCGGAGAACTGCTTTTATTGTCACGGTCAGGACGCCAACAAGCGCAAGGGTGATCTCAGGCTCGACCAGCGGGCCGAAGCCGTCAAATCAGGGGCCATCGTTCCCGGCAAAAAGGATGAGAGCGAACTAACCAAGCGGATTCGCGCCCATGGCGACAAGAAGTTGATGCCGCCGGCCGGTTCCAACCGCAAGTTGTCCGAATCCCAGATGGAACTTCTCGAACGGTGGATTGCCGAAGGCGCGGGCTATTCGGAGCACTGGGCCTTTGTCGCCCCTGTCCGGCCCGCTCCGCCGAAGGTTCGCGACAACGCGTGGGCGCGCAACCCCATCGACGCGTTCGTCCTGGCGCGTCTTGAATCGGGTGGCTTGCCTCCTTCGCCTGAAGCCGACCGGCCCACGCTGATCAAGCGTCTGTCCATCGACCTGACCGGGTTGCCGCCCACGCCGGACGAGGTGCGCCTGTTCGTCAATGACCGCTCCCCCGACGCCTACGCGAAGCTGGTCGAAAAATTGCTGGCCAGCCCGCACTACGGCGAGCGGATGGCCCTTTCCTGGCTTGATGCCGCCCGCTACGCCGACAGCAACGGCTTCCAGCAGGATGGCGACACCTGGCAATGGATTTGGCGCGACTGGGTCGTGCGCGCCTACAACCAGGACATGCCGTTCGACCAATTCAGCACATGGCAACTGGCCGGCGACCTTTTGCCGAACGCCACCAACGACCAGAAGATCGCCAGCGGGTTCAATCGCAACCACATGCTCAACGGCGAGGGCGGCGCCATTGCCGAGGAGCAGCGGTTCGTCAACCTGTTCGACCGGATGGACACGACCTCCACCAACTGGCTCGCGCTGACAATGGCGTGCGCCCAGTGCCACGACCACAAGTACGACCCGATCACAAGCCGCGACTATTACAGGTTGATGGACGCGTTCAACCGTGTGCCCGAGCGCGGCACGCCGCAATTTTTTTCCTCGCGAATCCGGGTGGCTCCCCCGCTGGTCGAGTTGCCCACCGAGGAGAACAACAAGCGGATCGGCGAATTCGAGTCGCAAATCAAGGCGGCGGAAGCCGCGTTGAAGCAGCGGGAGGACAAGGCGTTCGAGGATTGGTCGGCCAAGGCGGTCGCGGACGAGAAGAAGCGCCCGGAACTGCCCGAGGCGGTCAGGAAGTTGCTGGCCGTTCCCGAGGGACAGCGCAAGCCGGCTGACGCAGCGAAACTGGCTTCCGAATTGCGGAAGCACTTCGACGCCAAGGTGCGAGCCGGCTTCGTGGGCAAGTCGCCGGAAGCCGGCAAGGCTGAGGAACTCCGCAAGCAACTCGCGGCCTACAAGGCCGACCGAATTCCCCGCGTCATGATCATGAGCGACGCCAACCCGCGAGAAACCAAGATCCTTGACAGGGGCGAGTACCTCAAGGGAACGGAAAAGGTATCCTTCGGCACGCCTGAATTCCTGCCTCCGTTGCCCAAGGACGCTCCCGCCAGCAGGCTCGGGTTCGCCCAGTGGCTGTTCCAACCCGGCCACCCGCTCACCGCGAGGGTTCAGGTGAACCGGATTTGGCAGCATTTCTTTGGCCAGGGAATCGTGAAAACCGCGGAGGACTTCGGTGTCCAGAGCGAGTATCCCGAGCATGGCCAACTCCTCGATTGGCTCGCCGTGGAGTTCCGAGAGAACGGCTGGAGCGTGAAGAAACTCCAGCGGCTGATCGTCACCAGCGCCACCTACCGGCAGTCGGCCAAAATCACCGCGGAACACCGCGCCAGGGATCCGGAAAACAGGCTCTATTCCCGATCCGGCAGGTTTCGGATGCCCGCGTCGGTCCTCCGCGACTGGGCCTTGGCCGCCTCGGGATTGGCCAACCACGCCATCGGTGGCGCCCCCGTCTATCCGTACCAGCCCGACGCCGTTTGGGAGGCGCTCGCCATCACCAAGGAAAGGGACTTCACCTACCCGGCATCCAAGGGCGACGACCTCTACCGCCGAAGCCTCTACACCTTCTGGCGGCGCACGGTCGGCCCGGCCAACATGTTCGATTCCTCCAACCGGCAAACCTGCCGTGTGCGCGCCTCTGCGACGAGCACGCCCCTGCACGCGCTCACGATGCTCAACGACCCGACTTGGCTGGAAGCCTCCCGGGCTCTCGCCCAGCGCGTCATGAAGTCATCGGACAAGCCGGAGTCATGGCTGGCCGAGGCTTTCCGGCGGGTGGTGTGCCGTGAACCAAGCCGGCTTGAGATGGAACTTCTTTCCAGGTCGCTGGCAAGGCAGCAAGCCGTCTACTCGGCGGATCCGGCCGCGGCCAGGGCTTTCCTCAAGGCGGGTGAAAGCCCCCGCGACGAGTCGATTCCCGCCGAAAGGCACGCCGCCATGGCCGCGGTATGCCTTGGAATCCTGAACCTTGACGAGGCGATGACCCGTGAATGACGAATCGAATCCCATGGTTCTTCCATCCCGCAAGGAAATGCTGGCCGCCATGGGCGGCGGCCTCGGCATCGCCGCCCTGGCCACGCTGGCCGGCAGGAGCGGCGCCGCTTCCAGCGGCACCGTCGCCGGGATTCCCGGCCTGCCGCACCATCCGGCGCGAGCCAAGCGCGTCGTCGTGCTTTGGCAGGGGGGCGGGCCCTCGCATGTGGACCTGTTCGACGACAAGCCCGTCATGCGCAAGACGGCGGGAAAGGACATCCCCGAATCGGTGCGCGGCACGACCCGCCTCTCCACCATGTCGAGCGGCTACGCCAAGTGGCCCTGCCTGCCGTCAATCAAGCCGTTCAAGAGGTATGGAAAGTCGGGAATATCACTGAGCGAGATGCTCCCCGGCGTCGGTTCGATCGCCGATGACATCTGCGTGGTGCGCAGCATGAACACCGAGGCGGTCAATCATGCCCCCGGCGTGACCTTCTTCATGACAGGAGCGCAGGTTCCCGGCCGTCCGAGCATGGGCGCGTGGCTTTCGTACGGGCTGGGCTGCGAGACCGACAACCTTCCCACCTTCGTCGTGATGACTTCAAGCGACAGCGGCAAGACCTGCGGCCAGCTTTTCTTCGACTACTATTGGGGAAGCGGGTTCCTGCCCAGCCGGTTCCAGGGCGTCCGTTTCCGCAACACGGGCGACCTTGTCCCCTACCTCGCGAATCCCGCGGGGGTATCCCCCCAGGCGCGCCGCGCGCTACTCGACGACATCCGCGACCTCAACGGGGCGCGCCTCGCCGAGAACGCCGACCCCGAGATCGAGACCCGCATCGCCCAGTACGAGATGGCCTTCCGCATGCAGTCGAGCGTGCCCGACCTCGTCGACTTTTCCACGGAAACCCGCCGCGGAGTGGAGCGCTACGGCCCCGACGCCCTCAAGAAGGGAACCTTCGCCAACAACTGCCTCATCGCCCGCCGGCTGCTTGAAAGGGGCGTGCGCTTCGTGCAACTGATGCATTCGGGGTGGGACCAGCACGGCAACCTTCACACCCAACTCGAAAACCAGTGCCGCGACACCGAGGGGCCCTCGGCCGCCTTGGTGATGGACCTGAAGGAGAGGGGAATGCTCGATGACACCCTCGTGGTGTGGGGAGGCGAGTTTGGCCGGACCCCCTTCGGGCAGGGCGATCCGGCCAATCCCCGTGGGCGGGACCACTTTGGCCGCGCTTACAGTTGGTGGCTTGCCGGCGGCGGCATCAAGCCGGGCACCACATGGGGCGCCACTGACGACTTCGCCTGGAACATCGTGCAGGACAAGGTTCATGTCCACGACATGCAGGCGACCATGCTGCACCTGTGCGGCATCAACCACGAGAAGCTGACTTTCCGATACCAAGGCCGGCAGTACCGGCTGACCGACATCCATGGTTCGGTGGTGAAGGGCATCCTGGCCTGAACGGGCCTATCACTTGCCCTTGGGGAGTGGCGGGCCCTTGAGCGAAAAATCAGCCGACTGGGTTCCCCCGGGCGGCACATCGAACGTGAGCGTGGATTTCTCGTTGTATTCCGCGGGCACCGGGTTGGTGGCCTGGGTGATGGGTTTGCCGCCCGCGTTGGCCGCGTCGGAATCCTGCTGCCCGATGGTGCCCTTCGCCGGTGGCAGGGCGATGCGAACCTGATGCCTGCCCGGTACGGCGCCTGCCGTTGGCGTCGCGGTTGATGCCTCAAGCTTGAATCGTCCCTCCGAGTCGGTCTTTGCGAACGAACCGACCCCGGCCGCGACGCCACCTTGGCCCCCCACGGGCTGGAAGAGAACCTGCGCTCCCGCGAGAGGCGCGTCGTTGTAGGTCACCTTGCCAGAGACGGGCGCGTAGGTCGTCCCGCCGCATCCGGATGCCATGAATGGCGCGGCAAGCAGGCCGGACAACACCGTAGCCATGAGTTTTTTCATGTCAAAAGTCCTGTTGATCGACTCAGTTGATATTCACGACCTCGCCGCCCGACATGGTGGCCATGTTCGAGAGCATGTTCATGTCGACGGTTTCGGGGATGAAACGCACCGACCCGTCGCAAACGGCCCAGTTGCTTCCCCCGGAATGAAAGCTGCCAAAGGCCCTGCGGCAGGGACGGTTGTCGAGACCTTGCTGGGCGCTGATGGCTTCGCAGCGGGCGAAATCATTGAGGTAGGTGTGGCTGGCCGGATGCACCGAGGAGGACGCGTAGGAGGTGTAGGCGTAGGCCCAGAAGGTTCGGCGATCGGCCGTGTTCTTGGTTTGGTATTCACCCACCAGGAGGGTGTTTGAAGTGCCGTCGGTGATGTTGCTCATGCGCTCGGGAGTGAGGCCTTGGGCGGCCCAAACGGTGTGCATGGCCCCCTTGTAGGTGGCTGGCAGTGCCAGTCCTTCGCCATTGTCCCACCACCCCAGTGGTGCGGTGATGTTGGCGCGTCCGGAAACGGCCCGGTACGAGCTTGGCATGTAGTTGAGGCCGCTGCCGGGTCCGCTGTTGGGTTTGGTCAGGACATTGCCGCCCGCGCTGGCATCGGAGGGGCAGTTGTAGGTCTTGATGGGTTGTTCGCGGACAAACTGGTTGGCGGCCGCCTCATTGAACGAGTTTTGGTCGTATCGCTTGTAAATGGAGTCCATTTCGATGAAAGGCAGGATTTCAATGGCCCAGTTCGTCTTGCTTTGGGTGGCGCAGCAGTAGCCCTCGGTGATGCCGCCGGGGGGAAAAGTTCCCTTGCTGTCGTGGTGGGATTGGCATGCCAGGCCGATCTGCTTGAGGTTGTTGGCGCACTGCATCCGGTTGGCGGCTTCCCGCACCTTCTGGACCGCCGGCACCAAGAGGCCGATGAGAACCGCGATGATGGCGATGACAACCAGCAGTTCAATGAGGGTGAAGGCATCCCTATGCCGCAAGGGCATCAAGGTTCGATATCTCATGGCCAAGTCCACCGTTGATTGAAGGAAAGAAATGATTATTCCTGAAACATAGGTTGGCAACCCGGAAGAATCAAACCATTCCCAGCGATTCAGACCCTTGTTTTAAGCCAATCGTCGCCTTGGAATCGCCACAGGAACAGCGCCCCGCGCACATGGATGTCGGCCTGCATCGCCAGCCAGCACCCGTACAGGCCCATGCCCGCTCCCGCGAGCTTGATGAGACCGGGCACCGTGACACTGTCGAGGGCCAAAAGTGCCGCCAAAGGCAGCCGCACTCCCAGGAAACCGATCCATGTGTACACGAGCGGATGCGCCGAGTCGCCAGCTCCCCTGAGAACGCTGGTGAGCACGATCACGGCCGACAATGCGGGCATCGAAAAAGCCACAAGCTGAAGCACGGGCACCCCCAGGCGCATGATGGGAGCCTGCTCCGGCCGGGGGCAGAACAGTCCGAACATCGGCTGGGCGGCCTGGTGGAACAGGATGCCCATCATCGACATCGCCACGGCTCCCATCAGGAAGGCCGTCCAGCCGCATCGCCTCGCCTCGGCGGGACTGCCGGCGCCGAGGTTTTGTCCCACGAGGGTCATGCCGGCCGTGCCGAAAGCCGCGCCGGTGAGAAAACCCAGGGCCTCCCAACCCAAGGCGATGCCATGCGCCCCCCGTGAGGCGTCACCCAAGCTATTCACCATTCCCATGAAAACAAGCTGTCCCATCGCGATGGAAAGGCTGTCGAGGGCGGCGGGCAGGCTGACGGCCAGAAGGCTTTTCAGGTCGGCGAGGTTGGGTGCGAAGAGCGAGGCCCTAAGTTCAAGTCCCGCCCTTCCCAAGGCCAAGACCGCCAACAGCGCCACCGCCCCCGCCGTCTGGCTGACAGCGGTACCGATGGCGATGCCCGCGAATCCAAGTTCAGGCACTCCCCCGCCGCCATGGAAGAACCACCAGGTCAAAGGAATGTTGAGCGTGGCCACGCCTCCCAGCACCCAAAGGCCCGTTCGGGTGTCCCCGGCGCCGGCAAGGCAGGCCGAAGCGCCAATCGAGAGCAATTGCAGGGGAAACGCAACGATGAGAGGCGTCAGGTACGATTTCGCCAGACCGCGGGCCGGTCCGTCCAGTTGCAGCAGCGCCAGCAGTTGTTCCAGCGGCGGGATGGCCAGGACCGTGGCGAGGCATCCCAACCCTGCCGCCAGCAAAAGCGATTGATGGGTGAGTCGATTCGCTTTCCCGGGGTTTCCGGCACCCACGGCCCGCGAAACCAGCGCCGTGGCTCCCACGGAAACCAGCGTGCCGTAACTGGACATGACCCAGCCCAGGTAAAAGCAGGTCGTGTGCGCCGCCTGGGCGGCAAGGTCGGTTCCTTCCCCATCGGGCGAGGCGTGTCCGGCCAACCAGCGGTCGGAGACATGGATGACAAGGATGAGCATCTGCTGCAGGAAAGCGGGCCAAGCCAGCCAAGCGACGCGTTGCCAAGCAGGCCGCGCCGCATCGGTGAGCCATGGTTTCCCGCCGGAAGTCGCCAATCCTGTCTCCTCGAGACTGAGCCATCTTAGCGGGGTGCCCAACCATCCGGTCCGGGCCATGTTCCGATTCTTGATAATGGTGTGGACGGCCCGGCACCCGGGATGTCTCATGGAATGACAAGCACGAATTGTCAAGGAATCATCATGCGCCCTCCCGCGTTATTGATGGCATGCATTTTCATCGCTTGGCACACCATGGCCCTTGGTGCCGCCGGCCTGCCTTCCGGAGAGAATCCTTCCCATGCCTATCGCCCGATGGCCAGGCCCGCCGTGCCCCGGGTGAAGGGCGTCGCGCGCACTGACATCGACAGGTTCCTACTGGCGAAACTCGAGCCCAAGGGTTGGGGCTTCTCTCCCGAGGCCGACCGAGCGACCCTGATCCGCCGGGTGAGTTTCATCCTTACAGGCCTACCGCCGACCCTGGCGGAATCCGCCGACTTTGAGAACGACCGCACCCCCGGCGCCCATGGCCGCATGGTCGAGAAATACCTGGCATCGCCTCACTACGGAATCCGCATGGGCAAGATGTGGCTCGATGCCGCCGGATACGCCGACAGCAACGGTTACTTCAACGCCGACAGCGATCGTCCGCTGGCTTGGAAATACCGCGACTATGTGATTTCGAGCTTCAATGCCGACAAACCGTACGACAAGTTCGTGATGGAGCAGCTCGCGGGCGATGAGCTGGCGAATTTCAAGCCCGGTGGCGACGCTGGTCCCGAGGTTCGTGAAAGCCTGATCGCCACCCACTTCCTGAGAAACGCGCCCGATGGAACCGGCGAGAGCGATGGCAATCCGGACGAGGTGCTCACCGACAGGTTCACCGTGCTGGAAGGCAACCTCCAGAACATGGCCAATTCGCTCCTGGGCCTGACGATCCAGTGCGCCCGCTGCCACGACCACAAATTCGAGCCGATCAGCCAGGCCGAGTATTACGGCATGCAGGCTCTGTTCTTTCCGGTTTACAACCCCGGCCGGTGGTCGAAGCCGAACGAGCGGGTTGTGGTGGCCGCGACGGTTGCCGAAAGGGAGGCGTGGCAGAAGGCCAGCGATGCCATTGACCGGCAAATCAGGAATGAGCGGGATGAGTTGGCGCGGAAGTCCCTACCGCTTCGCCGCCGATGGCTCGAGGAAAGGCTGGGCTCGGTGAAGGAGTCGCTGCGCGGGCCGATCCTCGAGGCGTGGAGCGCGCCCGGGGAGAAGCGATCCAAGGCCCAGGCCGACCTGCTCAAGGCCCACGCTTCGTTGGTCGAGTTCAAGGATGAGGAGATCGCCAAGAAGTTTCCGGCTTTCGCCGCCGAGCGAGAAAAGACCGAGAAGGAGGTCAAGCGATTGGAAGGAACCCGGCCCCCGCCTTTGGAAAAGATATCGGCCTTCGTGGAGACAGACCCCCAACCGCCGGTCCACCGCCTTCTTCGCCGGGGCGTTCACACCAAGCCGGGGGAGGAGGTTCAGCCCGGCGTGATCGCCGCGCTTGAGAGTCCCTCGAACAGGTTCGAGATCGCCCCCAAGCCCAAGGAACGCGTTTCCTCGGGAAGAAGGCTTGCCTTCGCCCGCTGGGTGACATCCCCCGTCCATCCGATGTTGGCGCGAGTCATGGTGAACCGGATCTGGCAACACCATTTCGGAACGGGAATCGTCTCGACGGTGGACAACCTTGGCGTTTCGGGAGCCAAGCCGTCGCATCCCGAGTTGCTTGATCACCTGGCCCTTGAATTCATCAGGCAGGGCTTCAGTGTCAAGAACCTGCACAGGATGATTTTGGCATCGGCCGTCTCCACGCAATCCTCCGCGCCAGCCATGGGAGGCGGGGCCGACGACCCTGACAACCGGCTTTTGTCCAGGTTTCCCCTGCGAAGGCTTGATGCCGAATCGATCCGGGACTCGATGCTGATGGTGTCGGGGGAATTGGACGGCTCGCTGGGAGGTCCGTATGTTCCGAGCCGGCGTGAAGCGGATGGAACGGTGCAGGTGTCCGAGGCGGTTGCCGGCGCCCGAAGGCGATCGGTTTATCTCCAGCAAAGACGCACCCAGGTGGTGACATTCCTTCAGTTGTTCGACGCGCCCGCGATGGTTTCCACCTGTGGAAAGCGGTCGCCCTCGACCGTGCCGCTCCAGTCGCTCGTGTTGCTGAACTCCGAATTCGCCCGTTCCAGGGCTGCCTCGTTCGCCGGGCGCCTCGCCCGGGAGGCTGGCGATGATGCCTTCAAGCGTTTGTCCCTGGCGTTCCGCCTTGCCTGCGGTCGGGAGCCCGCAAAGGAGGAGGAGCAAGCCTGCGTGAAATTCCTCGCGGCGCAGGCAGAAGCCTACCGTGGTGCCAAGGACGGGAAAGAACGAACCTGGGCGGACCTGTGCCAGATGCTCTTGGCCAGCAACGCCTTCCTTCATGTGGAGTGAGCGCGCGATGATGAATGGCGACTTCGTGTCGACCCGGCGGGCGTTCCTTGCCGAGCATGCCGGATGCCTCGGGCCGCTCGCCTTGGCGCATCTGGCGATTGAATCGCGCGCCGAAACCAACCGCGACCCGCTGGGCGCCCGACCGGGAACGCGCCAGCCCAAGGCCAAGGCCGTCATCTGCCTGTTCCAGCATGGCGGGCCAAGCCAGATGGATCTTTTCGACCCGAAGCCCGAACTGACCCGCCGGCACGGCCAGCCCCACCCCGACAAGCTGGAGGTGCATTTTCATTCCCAGCAGGGGAAGCTCCTCTCCTCACCCTTCCGGTTTCACAAACAAGGCCAATCCGGAATGGAGTTGTCGGAATTGCTGCCGGGACTGGGCAGGGTCGCCGACGACATCACGCTGGTCCGCTCCATGAAGACCGAGTCGGTCGACCATGAGGCCGCCCTGCGCGTGATTCATTCGGGCAAGATATTTCCCGGCCGCCCCGCCTTGGGTGCCTGGGTGCTGTACGGCCTGGGATCGCCGCGGCGCGAACTTCCCGCCTATGTGGTGCTGTCCGATCCGGGAGGCCTTCCCGTTGATGGCGCCAACAACTGGTCGGCCGGTTTCCTGCCGGCTGTTTACCAGGGAACTCCTTTCCGCGCCTCCGGTGCCGCCGTGGCGAACCTGGAAACTCCCGCCGGCGTTTCCCCGATGGCCAGGAGAAACCACCTGGATCTCCTCAGCGGACTCAACGCCAGCCATCTGGCGCGCCATCCGGGAAACGCCGAACTGGAGGCCCGGCTTTCCCACTACGAATTGGCGGCGCGGATGCAGATGTCCGTTCCCGAGGTGCTTGATGTCTCGGGTGAGTCCGAGGAGACCAAAAGGCTGTACGGGATCGACAATCCCAAGTCGGCCGAATACGGCAAGAGGTGCCTGCTGGCCCGACGCCTCGTCGAGAGGGGCGTGCGTTTCGTGCAGGTGTTCCTGAGCGGCCAGCCTTGGGATACCCACAACAAGAACGCCGACAGCCTCAGGAACCTGTGCGCGAGGACGGACCAGCCATCGGCCGGATTGGTCGAGGACCTCAAGCGCCGCGGGCTCTTGGAATCCACGATCGTCCTCTGGACGGGGGAGTTCGGGCGGCTGCCCATTTCCCAAGGCGCCGACGGCCGCGACCACAACCGGCACGCCTTCTCCCTTTGGCTGGCCGGTGGTGGCTTCAGGGCCGGCCATGCGCACGGCTCGACCGATGACTTTGGCTACGCCTCGACCGAGAAAATCGTCCGGGTGGCCGACCTTCACGCGACTCTTCTTCATGCCCTTGGCTTGGATCACGAACGGCTCGGTTTCCCGCATGAGGGAAGGGAAGACACATTGACTGACGCGGCGGTCACCAGGGCGCGGGTGGTCGGGGAACTCATGGCCTGACCGGACCTGGCGACTTTCAATTTGAGGGGTGCTGAACAATGATGCCAATCAGGATGGCGGGACTCGGGGCGGCCATGTTCGTTTTGGCTTCGATGGCCCGGTCCGATGGCCCGATGCCCATGCCTTTACGGCCGGAATCGTTCAAATGGGCCGATTCACCAGTTGCGAAAGGCTTCAGGGCCGCTTGGGTCCTTGGCCAGGAGAAGGCCCAAGGGCCATATATCCTGAGGGTGAAGGCTTCCAAGGGAGCCAGGCTGGAACCGCACAGCCATCCGGACGAGCGGCACACAACCGTTCTTTCGGGTACCATTCAGGTGGGATTTGGCGAGCGGTTTGACGAAAGCCGGATGGTGGAAATACCCGCTGGAGCGGTGCTGGTGGTGCCGGCGAGGACGCCGCACTTTGTCTGGGCCCGCCAAGGCGATGCCGAATACCAGGAGACAGGCGTCGGGCCCACGGGCACTGTGTTTGTCCCGAAGTGAACCCAACAACGGAGGATCCGATCATGAGCGGCCAACAGGGGGATGACGGGCAGATGGCCAGGCGCGACTTTCCCGTCGCGGCCGCCGGAGCGCTGGCGCTCGGAGGTGTCGCGGCGGCGGCGGATGCCCCGCCGGCCGTCCCTGCGGAGGCGCCCAATCCGGGAGGCTATGCCCACCCGAAGTTCAAGCCGTCATGGAAAAAGCCGCTGATCAACCGCGTCCTGGTTCAGGACTTCGTTGTTTACGCCCATTCCGACTTGAAGATGGTGGAGGAACTCTTCGCCAAGGAACCGGCCGTTTTGAACGCCACGGTGGACTGG
>JAGWVO010000348.1 GCA_018970845.1 Planctomycetota bacterium | reverse complement strand
GCAGCGTCGCCTCTCTGAACTATGGCAAGCATTCAGGATGTTCTTCGAGTACATCCAGGGATTCCGAAGGCTGCATTTCGTTGGTCCGTGTGTCACTGTTTTCGGTTCGGCTCGATTTCCCGAAACCAGCCCGCACTACCAGTTGGCCAGGGATGTTGGCGGCGCCATAGCCCGCGCGGGTTTCACCGTCATGACGGGCGGCGGCCCGGGCATCATGGAAGGCGCCAACCGGGGAGCCCGTGAAGCGGGGGGAAGGTCGATAGGCTGCAATATCCTGTTGCCGAAGGAGCAGGCGCCCAATCCCTATTTGGATGAATTCATCGATTTTGAATATTTCTCCATCCGCAAAACGATGCTCATCAAGTACTCCTATGCATTTTTCGTGCTACCGGGTGGCTTGGGAACCCTTGATGAGCTTTTCGAGATCACGACCCTCGTGCAGACGGGAAAAGTGAAAGATTTTCCCGTTGTCCTGATGGGCGTTTCCTTCTGGCAGCCGTTGATCGATTTCATGCGCGAGACCCTGCTTGCCGAGGGCACCATCGACAGGCTCGATATCGACAGGCTTGTCATCACTGACGATATTGACTTTGCGGTGCGCGAAGTGACGCGCGTCGGCATGAACAGGTTCGGGCTTTCGTATGGGCCAAGAATTCGCAGGGCGTGGTGGTTGGGGGAGTGATGAGGTTCCTCATTCACCAGACCTTCAATCCTCGGCTGGAGCATGAATGATGCGTCGGCTTCTTCCCCCCGTCGTCGGAATCATCGTCGTCATCGGCTGCGGCAAACCGCCGGCCCTTCCCGTGGCGGACACCGAGCCAGGCGTGAGCGTCAGCGAGGTTGTTTCCCGGATGGTCCAGGAAACCATTGACTTCACCGGCCGCATCGACTCACCCAACCCTGTTGACATCAGGGCCCGGGCCACCGGATACATCACCAGCACGCCGTTCAAGGAAGGTGATATCGTCCAGAAGGATTCCATGCTTTTTGAAATCGACAAAAGGCCATACAAGGCGAAGCTCGACGACGCGACGGGGCAGGTGAAGCTTTATCAGGCCAAGTTGAAACTCGCGATTGCTGACAACCTGCGCGCCAAGGAGGTTGCGAAGACACCGGGCGCCATCAGCAAGCAGGACCTCGACAAATATGTCGCCGCCGAGGAGGAAGCCAAGGCCGCCGTTGAAGCTTCCCAGGCTTCCCTTGAGGTTCATCGGCTCAACCTCGAGTTCTGCCAGGTGACATCGCCAATCAGCGGCCGTATCAGTCGCTATTTCGTGACGCTGGGAAACCTCGTCAACGCCGACCAGACCCTCCTGACAACCATCGTGAGCGAGGACCCTCTTTATGTTTATTTTGATGTTGATGAGGCGTCGCTGATCCGGATCAAGAGGATGGTGCAGGAAAAAAAGATTCCCACCCGGGAAAGCCGGCCCGATATTTTCGTCAATGTCTCGATCCAGGACGAATCGGATTATCCGCACAAGGCCCTTGTGAACTTCCTCAACAACAAGGTCGATCCGCTGACCGGCACCCTGACAGTGCGCGGGGCCCTTGCCAACCCTTCGATTTCACCCAATACACGCTTGTTCGTCCCTGGGATGTTTTGCCGGGTGCGGGTTCCTGTCGGGGTGGCCCACCAAGGCCTCCTTGTCAGCGAGAAGGCGATCGGAACCGACCAGAGTGTCAAGTTCGTGTATGTGGTCGGACAGGACAACAAGGCTGAATATCGAAAGGTGACGCTGGGCGCTACCGATCGCGATGGCCTGAGGGTGATTGAGGACGGCCTAAAGCCCGGAGAGAAGGTGATTGTCAGCGGCATCCAGTTGGTGGCTCCGGGGCAGAAGGTCGTTCCCGAAACCATTTCCATGCCGATCCCAATGGGGGCCAAGACCGTGCCCGGGCCTTCGGCGCCCGGGGGCGCCGGCAAGTCCTGAGGAACCCGTTGGGCACCCAAGGACCGGATTGATGATCTCCCGCTTTTTCATCGACAGGCCGGTTTTCGCCACCGTCACCTCCATCGTCGTGGTGATCGCTGGCGCGCTTTCAATCTTTTATCTCCCGATTTCGCAGTATCCGGACATCGTTCCGCCAACCGTGCAGGTGTCCGTCAATTATCCGGGAGCGAGCGCCCAGGTCGTGGCTGACACGGTGGCGGCGCCGATTGAGCAGCAGGTCAACGGCGTTGACAACATGCTGTACATGGCCTCGACGAGCGACAACTCCGGCGCCTACAACCTCATCGTGACTTTCGCCATCGGAACCAACCTCAACGAGGCCCTGGTCGCCGTCCAGAACAGGGTCAACCTCGCGGTTCCCCAGCTTCCCAATTCCGTGCAAAAACAGGGACTCACCATCAAGAAGAAGTCCCCAAGCATCCTCCTGTGCGTCAATTTCTATTCCCCCGACGGCCGCTATGACGACATCTACATGTCGAATTACGCGACCATTCACGTGAAGGACGAGTTGTTCAGGCTCGAGGGGATTGGCGACATTGTTTACCTGGGTCAGCGTGACTATTCGATCCGTGTTTGGCTTGATCCCCAAAGGCTGGCTTCCCTGGGCATGACAGTCCAGGAGGTCAACGACGCGATCAATTCGCAAAACCTGGCCCTCAGTCCCGGGATGATCGGGCAGCAACCCTCCGGCGAAGGCCAGATGGTCGAATTGCCAATAGATGCCTTGGGCCGTCTGTCCACGCCTGAGCAATTCGGCGCCATCATCGTCCGTTCGTCATCGGGTGGAAGCGATTCGCCCGCCTCCAAGGTCGTCAGGTTGCGGGATGTCGCCCGGATAGATCTGGGAGCGACCCAGTACAACCAGATGGCTTCCCTTGGCCTCAAACCATCGGTGGGGCTTGCCATCTTCCAGTTGCCTGGATCGAACGCCCTTGATGTCGGCGACAGTGTCCGGAGGAAGATGGCGTCCTTGCGGAAGTACTTTCCCCCCGGCCTTGACTACAAAATCAGCTATGACACGACGCCTTTCATCCGTGAATCCGTCATGGACGTGGTGTCCACGCTGCGGGACGCCATCTTTCTCGTGGGCGTGGTCGTCCTGGTTTTCCTCCAGAATTGGCGAGCGACGCTCATCCCCCTCATCGCGGTTCCCGTCGCGGTCATCGGCACATTCGCGGCCATGGCCATGTTGGGTTTCTCGATCAACAACATTTCACTTTTCGGACTCGTGCTTGCGATCGGGATCGTGGTGGATGATGCCATCGTGGTGGTCGAGAATGTCGAGCGGCTCATCGGCAGCGGATTGTCCCCCAGGCAGGCCGCCATCAAGGCGATGGAGGAGGTGACCGGCCCCGTCGTGGCGGTGGCCCTCGTTCTTTGCGCCGTCTTCATTCCCTGCGCCTTCATCAGCGGTATCACCGGGCAGTTCTTCAGGCAGTTCGCCGTCACTGTCGCCGTTTCAACTGTGATCAGCGCCTTCAATTCCCTGACCTTGTCCCCGGCGCTTGCTGCCATTCTCCTGAAGCCCCACGGATCCCGCATTGATCCGTTGCAGTGGACCATCAACCTGGTTGCCGGCTGGTTCTTCAACCTTTTCAACATGTTCTTCAGTTATGCCGCTGCTGGATACGGCGGCATCGTGGGCATCCTGCTTCGTTTGTCGGTTCCCACCCTGGTCATTTACGTCGTTCTGCTGGCCTGCACCGGATGGCTTTTCCAGAAGATCCCAACGGGATTCATCCCTTCCCAGGACCAGGGATACCTGCTGGTGAATGTCCAACTGCCTGAATCCGCCAGCGTCCAGCGCACCCGCGAGGTGATGGACAGGCTTGAGAGGGCCGTGCTTTACTCGGATCCGCAAGCCGGGATCAAGCGGGAGGGAATCCTCGATACATTCGCCATTTCAGGCTACAACATCCTGCTCAGCATGACCGGTTCCAATTACGGATCCATGTTCATTGTCTTGGAGTCGTTTGAAAAGCGCAGGGACCCGAAGCTTGTCGGGAATGCGATCATGGCCAGTTT
>JAGWVO010000008.1 GCA_018970845.1 Planctomycetota bacterium | reverse complement strand
GTTGGAGCCGGGCGCCGTGAGGCGCCGGGTCACCCGGCGCCCCTTTCAAACCCCCTTCCACTCAGGGAATCCGCATCTCCTTGGCGGCGGCCTGCTCGCGCAGCATCGCGCGCACGGCCTCGTCGAAACCCTTCTCGCCCGCGTCGGCTGGAATCTTCTTCTCAGCCTCCTCGATGAACCTGGCCCTCTTGGCCGCCAGGTCGGACATCCTGCCCTGGATCTCGGCGCGCTCGGCCATCTTCCTTTTCACATGGGCCTCGCGCTGCTCGCCGGACATTTCCCGCATCTCGGAAGGAAGGTCCTCCGCCTTGAGGGAACGGAGGTCGAGCTTGGGGTTGGCCTTGAGCTTGTCGATGAGGTCCCAGTCGTTGAAGTAAAGGCCCGAGGCCTTGAAACCGCCGCGGTCCAGCGCCGCCGAGGGCGCGGCCTTGAGCGCGTTGTTGTCCTGCATGGCCTGGTTCTCGCGGCCGGCGCGGCCCGCGGCGCCAAACGGCACATAGGTGTCGTTGATCCGTCCCGAGAGGTCGCGGATGTCCTTGTCGAAAGGGGTGTCGATCACCGGGCGCTTCTTGTTCTGGTCGATCACCGCGTGCTTTCCGCCACACATGCCCGAGAACAGCTTCCAGCCCGACTCCTCGTCGGGACGGCCGTACTGGCAATAGATCGTGTTGACCACGACATCCTTCTTCTTGGCCAAATTGACGACGCTGGGAAGGCCGACCTCCTTGTCCTGGTCGGCTGGCTCATTGCCGCAGACAAAAACGATCCTGAGCGCCCCCTTTTGATCCGACCACTTGAGGTCGACCAGGGCGTCGCGGCAAACGCGGGCGACAAACTCGTTGCCGCCGTTGGTGCGCAACTCGAACAGCTTGCGGTAGACCTCGTCGATGTCGTGGGTGAGGCCGATCTCCTGGCGCACCCAACCCTTGGACGGATCGTTGGCGTTGTTGCCGTAGCTGAACAGGGCGACTCGAAGGCTGGGCGCCGGATCGATCCTGGCGAGGTCGTTGACGATGCGCCAGAGCTTGATCTTCGCCGAGTCGATCAGGCCGTCCATGCTGTTGGATGTGTCAAGGCAGATCGCGAGATCGACCTGCTTGGCGCCGGGGCGCGGGTCGACGGCCTGCGCGAACGCGATGGCCAGAACGGACATGCAAGCGAACATCGTGATTCCTCCCCGTGGTGGAAGTCAGGCCCCAGGAAAGTGACGACCAAGGGCAGGACGCGGATTCTCCGGCGAATCCAAGGACGGGCGAAAGGCGAAAAACATCGTCCGGCCCGAACGATGAGATCCCGATTAGCGGCTTTCCAGCCACGCCAGCGGGATGCCATCGAGCCGCCTTGTGGCCACCCGGGCGACCTCCTGGAATTTCCCCTCCGCCTTGCCCCAGCAGTCGAGGGTGACGGCACCGGCGCGCAGGGCCTGGTCGAGCGCGCCGCCGGCACCCAAGGCATCCGCCGCGGCGACGATCTTCGCCACCTGCGGATCCTTCCTCAGGTTCAACACCACGGCGGGGTCGGCGTTGGCGCCCTGCCCTTCGAACCGGGCCTGCCAAACCACTTCGGGAACCGCTCCCCGCAGCGAGACCAGCAGGTCGGTCACCACCACCCTTCCGCCGGCAAGGTCGGGCTCCACCCGGCTGAGGCGGAAAACGGGCGCCTTCCGCGCCCGGGCCATCGCGAGCGCCTCGGCCGGAACGCCTCCCTCGGGCCGCCCCGCCGGAGCGGGCGCCTCTCCCAGAAGGTCGCCAATGGCCTTTTCCAAGGTGGATTTCCCCACCCGGGCCATCAGCGCCTCGACCTGCCCGGCCGCGAGCGCGGCGCCTCGCGCCGGCGTTTCCACGATGATGTTTCCGGTTCCCTGCAGGTGCAGCCTCGACGACGACTGATAGTCGAGAAACGCCAGGCGCACCTTCCAGTCGGCCTCCGACAGGACCGGCAAGCCGGGCAGCCGTTCCAGCAAATCGGGAGTTTCCTTTTCCCAGGCAATGCCTCCCTCCCTGAGAGCCGCGGCGATTTCCGCGGCGGGGCGGCGTTCCACTCCTTCGAGGTTTTCCCGCCAGGCCACCAGGGCCAACTTGGCCAGCCCGGCCCTCGCCGGCACGAGGCGGGCCACCTGGCCGGCTTCCACGACCGTGGCCACGAATGCGCAAGGCCCGGGTTCGGCCGAGTAGCGCTCGATGAGGTCATCGGCGACGGGAACCAGATCCTTGGCTTCCCCGCCCGCCAGGCCAAGCTTCCATGCCTTGAGCCGCCCGACGATCTGGGCGCGTCCCTGCTTCTCCCGCTCCGCCTGTTCCTTCGCCAGCCGTTCTCCCAAGGCCGGCTGGTCCGAGCGAAGCCACGAGGCCCGGCAGACATACCACACGGCCCGCGGCCCCGCGGGGCCCCAGCGCACCCCGCGGATTTCCTCGCCGGACTTGAGCACGATCACATCGACGGCCGGTTGCGCCCGCGCGAGGCTCCCAACCGCCAGGGCCAGCACCCAAGCCATCACGCCACGCATGGCCTTGCCTCCAACGGTGTTCCTCGAGGGCCGGGCGTCAGCTAAGCTGTCTGGATGAACGACTCAGCCGAAAGCCTGCCGGGATGGGATCCGCTCGAACCCCTTCAGCGACGCATTCTTGGCGTGCTGATCGAGAAAAGCAAAACCACTCCCGACACCTACCCCCTCAGCCTGAACGCCCTGACGACGGGGTGCAACCAGAAATCCAACCGGGATCCGGTGATGGATCTCGAGGAGGAGGATGTCGAGAACGCGATCGCGCCGCTGCAGAAAAGGGGGCTGGCCAGCCGGGTTTCGGGTGGCCGGGTCGACCGCTGGAGGCACCATGCCTACGAGGCCTGGACTGTCGGCCGGATCGAGCTTGGCATCCTGTGCGAGTTGCTTCTTCGCGGGCCCCAAACCGAAGGCGAGCTTCGCACCCGTGTGCCCAGGCTCGACACGCTTCCGGATGGCGACGCGCTGGGCAACGCGCTCAAGGAACTGGCGCGTCGGGCCCTGGTGGTGTGGCTGGAACCGGAGGGACGCCGGGGAGCCCGGGTGACGCATGGTTTCCATCCAGCCGCCGAGTTGGAGGCGCTGAAGGCGGGCTCGGGTAACTCCCCCGCCATTGAACATGCCCCGCGCGCCGCCGACGCTGGCCTGTCGGCGCGAGTGGAGGCGCTGGAGGCGCGCGTCGAGGAACTGGCGCGCCAGCTCGACGAGTTCCGCAAGGCGGTGGGCGGATGATCCCCGGAGACCGCCTGAACAAGGCGCTGGCCGCCGCGGGAGCCGGCTCCCGGCGGCATTGCGACGACCTCATTCTGGCAGGCCGCGTTTCGATCAACGGCCAGCGCGTGACCGAACCCGGCCGGCGGGTGGAGGAGGGTGACCGGCTGGCCGTGGACGGCAAGGCGGTCGAGCCCGAAAAGCTGGTCTACTGGGCCGTTCACAAGCCGCGCGGCGTGCTTTGCACCAACCACGACCCGTCCGGACGACCGCTGGCGACCGACCTGATTCCCCATGTCGACCAGCGCGTCTACACGGTCGGCAGGCTCGACGAGGACAGCGAGGGACTCCTGCTGCTGACCAACGACGGCCCGATGGCCCTGAGGCTCACCCATCCCCGCTACGGCATCGAGAAAACCTACCGGGTACAAGTCGCGGGCAGCCCCGACCGCAAGGATATCGACCGTCTGCTGGAAGGGGTCTGGCTGAGTGACGGACCCGTCAAGGCCAAGAGGGTCAGGCGGCTGAAGTCCCAGGGGCAGAGCGCCTGGCTCGAGATTGTGCTGTCGGAAGGCAAGAACCGCGAGATCAGGCGCATGCTGGCCCAGTTGGGCCACAAGGTGATGCGGATCCTGCGGATCGCGATCGGGCCGCTCAGGCTCGACCGGTTGCCCGCGGGCAAGGCAAGGCGGGTTTCCCGCGAGGAAGAACTCTGGCTCAAGAAGATGTGCGCGCAGGCGGAACGCCGGCGGCAACGCCTTCTGGAGGGTGACGAGATGGCGGCCGATGAACCGAACGAGGAGACGGCGGGGGAATCACCGGCGCCCAAGCCAACCCCGAAACCGCCCATCCCGCGCACGGGGCGCAAGGGAATGCCGCCCAAGCGCCCGGGCAAGCCCGACCCTCGGGTGGCTGGCGCGTCACGCCCGCCCCGGGAAAACCGTGGCGACAGGCCACCTCACAGGGGTGAACGACCCGGACAGGGCGACAGGCCGACTCGTGGCGACAGGCCCGCTTACCGGGGTGAACGACCCGGACAGGGTGACAGGCCAACTCGTGGCGACAGGCCCGCTTACCGGGGTGAACGACCCGGACAGGGCGACAGGCCGACTCGTGGCGACAGGCCCGGACCCGGCGCCCGTCCGCCGCGCGGCCCACGGCCCGGCCAAACCCCCAGGGGGCCCCTGCGGGCCGACAGGCGCGACGATGGCCCCCGCCCGCCAAGGCCGGGTTCGCTGCGCTTTGAGAAAGGCGAATCCATCCCTTCGGGCTACCGCCCCGGTACCAGGCCCGGACGCAAGCCCGGCTGGAAAAAATCGACAAAACGCCGGGAAGAAGAGGAATGACCCATCCGTGCCGGCCCGTCACCTGCTCCGCCACCGTCCTGGCCAACACCCCGCTCGCGGAGCGCACCTGGAAGGTGGATATCGACGCTCCGGAACTGGCGCTGCGAACCCGCCCAGGCCAATTCATCATGGTCCGCCTGCCGGGGCAGACCGATCCGCTCCTGGGCCGACCCTTCGCCTTGTGCGACACCCTGCCCGGTGGCCGCGGCATCTCGTTCGTCCACCTGGTGGTGGGCAAGGCGACCGGCATGCTGGCGCGCCTGAGGCCGGGTGACCCGCTCGAGGCGTGGGGGCCGCTCGGACAACGCTTTCCCGAACCGGTCGCGGGAGCGAAGCGGGTGGCCCTGGTGGCTGGAGGCATCGGGCAGACTCCGTTCCTGGCGCATACCCGCGAACTCCTGGGAGCCATGGGATTCGCTGGAGACCAGGCCCGCCGCAGGGTGGATGCCGTCGACCTTGTTTATGGAGCCCGGACCGCCTCCCTGCATGCCGGCGTGGACGCCTTTCGCGAGGCCGGCGCCACGGTGCACCTGGCCACCGACGACGGCAGCGCAGGCACCCGTGGGCGGGTGACCGATGTCCTGGCCGCGCTTCCCCGTCCCGACCATGTGTTCGGATGCGGTCCGGAACCGATGCTCAAGGCCCTGGCCCGCCAATGCGCCTCGCTCGGACTGCCGTGCCACCTGTCGCTGGAAACGCCCATGGCCTGCGGCCTGGGCATCTGCTACTCATGCGTCGTGAAGGTGCGCGACCCGGATTCACCCGCCGGATGGGATTACCGCCGGGTGTGTGTTGACGGACCAACCTTCGCCGCGGAAGACCTGGTGGATTTCGGATAATCACGGGAGGAACGCCATGAGGCTCGCGTCAGCGGCCATTCTCGCCACGGCCTTGATCGGACTTTCAGCCGTCGCCGCCGACGGTTACCAATCACCTTACTCGCTGAAATACAACCACCCGCTGGAAAGCCTGATCGGCGACCTCCAGAAAACCCCGCGGGGCGACCCCAAGCTGACGGCTGAAATACCGTTCCACGAATGGTATTCCACCGCGACGAGGTCGAAATTCGGCGCCTGGGGCCCGCAGCGCCGGACCTACCCCGAGCCCGCCGAATGGCCCCGCTGGAACGCCTCGTTCAAGCGGGAGAGGATCATCGCCACCGCCGCGCGGCTGATCGGGCACGGTTACCAGCACCACCATGTGCCCGACTGGAGCCCGCCGCAGGGCTGGCCCTGGAAGGAAACCGCCGTCGGCCGCAACGGGCCCGGCGTGGATTGCAGCAACCTCACCGCCTTCACCTACGACCAAGCCGCCGGCATCCTGCTCGAAGGCGATGTCCACAAGCAGGCGGAAATGAGGGAGGCCCGTCAGGGAAACGGCCGTTTGCCAGCGACGCGGATCACGCTGCCGGGTTCGCTCGAGGAAAGGGCCGCAGCCCTCCGCACGGGCGATCTCCTGTATGTGCGGAACAGGTCGGGAAGCATCAGCCATGTGGTGCTCTGGGTGGGTGGCATCGGCGCCGACGCGGCGGGAAAGCCTGTCCACCTGGTGCTCGACAGCCATGGCGAGGGCGAGAAGGATGACGCCGGCAAGCCCATCCCCGTGGGGGTGAGGCTGAGGCCCTACCGCGCCGGGGAGTGGTACCACAAGTCGGCCAGCCACGCCGTCAGGTACATACCAGACTAAACGCCACCGGACTTCAGCGTTTGCCATGGTGCATGTCGGTCTCGACATGCACATCGGAGAAGACTTTCTCGAAGTCGGTAAGTGGCATGGTGAACACGCCCTTTTCCACCTTGTAGCCGTGCTGGAGTCCAGGCGGGCTGCCCTTGGGCTCGAAATGGTTTCCCCAAGGGTTCCAGATGGTGACCTGATTCCCCTTCACGGCGAGAACGGCGTAGGCATGGTCGCCCGGGATGCCCGGGGGAAGCGGATGCTTGGAGGCGGCGTCGGTGCCCGCGGAAATGAGCTTGCGCGCCGCCGAGGCGCGCAGCATGACTTCCCGCAGCTTTTCAGGCGGCGTCTTGCGGACCGGCAGGTAGTCGGCCTTCTTGCCGGTGAGCATCGCGATCACGGCGCCGGGATCACCGCCCTTGGAGATCTTGTCCACCGCCGCCTTGGAACCTGAATCGGAGGCGGCGCCCTTCTTGCCCCCCTTTACCTTGCCGAAACCTTCCTCGAGCACATTGAGCCACAACCCCTGGCCGTGCGCCGAGCTTCCCAGGCAGATGAGGGAGTCGGTGAGCGGGGGAACCTTGGTGTGTCGGCCGTCGCCGAAATCGACCTCGGTAGAGCCGTCGCCGCCAACCCTGGCCAGGCGCTTGATGGCGGCCGGATCCCGGTGGCAGAAGGCGCCAACCGTCGAAACGAAGTAGCAATCGCCGAGTTGGCCCTGCGACATTCCGTCGATGGAGGGCGGACTGGATGTGAACACCTGCCGGGGAACCGTGGCCAGGTGCTTGCTGAACGAGTTGAAATCGGACTGGAGGTGGTTCGACTTCTGCGCGACATCGCGCCTTTCCTCCTTGCCGTCCTTGGTGTTCTTGAAGAAATCGGGGGTAAGGGGCGCGTGTCCGGCGTGGTTCCGAAACCAGACATGGATGCTGGCGACGGCGGCGGCCTCCTCACCCTTCACCTTGTGGGAAGCGACGAGGGTTTCCACCTCGGCGTGGCTCAGGGCCCCGTCGTTGTTGGCGTCCCAGCCCTTGAAATGCTGATCCACAACGGCTTGGAACGAGCGCTTGCCCCCTTGGGCCGGCAAGCGTGACGCGGGAAGGGAAACGAACAGCACGGCAAGGACGGCCAAGCCGGCAAATGCGCGATGGGCCATGGTGGTGATGCTCCCCGGGAAACGGTGTCAATCCAGCCTTCCAGCCCGAAGGGCCGAATGCAATACCCAAGTGGAGAAGATGCCCGTATCCTGAAGGCTTGACATCCGCGCCATCGGGGCTTCGCCCCCCGCCTTGGGAATCCCGCGACATGAAAATCGGCAAGTTCTCCGTCACCGGCCCGCTTGGAAACGGAGCCAACAGCTCGGTCCTGCAGATCCGCCGCATGGAGGACGCCAAGGCCTACGCCCTGAAGGTGGTTCCGATCACCGAGGAGGAGGACAAGAAGTTCCTCGTCCAGGCCAAGCATGAATTCGAGATCGGCCAGAGGCTCAACCATCCCCACCTGCTCAAGGTGCTGGCTTACGAGGAACTCCGGGCCTGGTTCTTTGGAAAAGTGGTCAAGGTTCATCTGCTGATGGAGTTCGTCAACGGCAAGCCGATGGACCAGGTGCGCCTGAGCCTGCCGCAGAAGGTGCAGGCCTTCCGCATGATCGCCGACGGCATGGTTCACATGCACAAGAAGGACATTTTCCACGCCGACCTCAAGCCGGGAAACGTGATGATCGGCGCCGGTGGCGTTCTCAAGGTCATTGATTTCGGCCTGGCCCAGGTGCGGGGCGAGGGCGCGATGCGGATCCAGGGAACTCCGCAATACCTGGCGCCTGAAACCGCCAAGGGCAAGATCATCAACGAGCGGACCGACATCTACAACTTCGGCGCCACCATGTACACGACGCTGACGGGCAAGACCCTGATGCCCTGGGTGAACGATGGCGGCGAGATGATCAAGCAGGTGACTTGGCTGAAGTACTACAAGCCTGTTCAGGAACTGATCAAGGGACTGCCCGAGCCGCTGTCCGCCCTCATCGGCTCATGCCTGAGCATCGACGCGAACCAGAGGCCTGAAAGGATGACGGCGGTTCAAAATGTGCTGAGCCAGCTGGAAGACAAGCTGGTCACCTCGCCTGAAGTGGGCATCGACGGATTGCAATTATGATCCGTGAAATGAAAATGCCCCGTCGGCAGCCACCCTGGTGTCGCCCAACCACCAGGGAAACCTCGACGGGGCATGGATAAAGTAGCGCTCCCTGATGAAAGGGCAAGAAAAAATTCAACAATTATTCATGGTTTTATTTCCCGATCTTCATGAACCCGACCACCACCCAGGAGACAACCACCATGAGCGATACCGAAGCCTGCGGGTTGCTGGAGCAGGCCCTCGCCCAGGGCGGCACCGCCTCGGCGCTTGACCGCCTCGAATCCGTCCTGAGGGACAAGGGAGACTTCTGGGGCTGGTTTTATGCCCGACTCATGCGGGCGAGGACGGCGATGGGAGCCTGCCCCACCCCCACCGCCGGATCGACCGACCTCACCCCGGCGCAGCAGGAGCAATACGAGCAAGCCATCCGGGAGTCGGCCCACTTGGTGGGGGGAACGGCCCTCGAACAAGGACTGCTTGAGCAGGCTTGGCCCTTCTACAAGCTGCTGGGCGACGCGCAGCCGATCCGCAACGCGCTGATCCAGTTCAAGGCGGAGGACGATGGCGACTGGGACACCCCGATCCGCCTGGCGTTCTACGAGGGTCTCCTGCCGGTGGATGGCTACGGATGGATCCTGGCGCGCTACGGCCTCTGCAATGCGATCACGGCGCTCAGCCAGGGGGAAATCCCGTCGCATCCGGACGACCGCAAGGCATGCATCAGGCAGCTCACGCGGGCGCTCCACCATGAGCTGACGGGACGGTTGACGGCCGACCTGGCCCGCCAACAAGGCAGGGAACCGACGGCGGAGGAAACCGCGCCGATGGCTCCCGGCCGCCTGCCGGCCCTGCTTGACGCCAACCCCGACCTCACGGCCGAGGATGTCTATCACATCGACCTTTCCCACCTGCAGTCGACCGTGCAGTTGGCCGGGGGGATGGGGCCGTGCCCGGAACTCGACCTCGCCTGCGAGCTGTGCGATTACGGATCCCGCCTGAAGGGGCGTTTCGCGCCCCGGGGCGAGACGCCGTTCGACCCGTTCTTTGTCGGCTGGAGGCACTACCTCGAGGCGATCGCGGGGCGGGACGCCGAGTCGCACATCAACCACTTCCGCGAGGCGGCGCGAGCCGGCGCGGAGGAAGGCAACACCTACCCCTCCGAGGTGCTCCACCGCCTGCTCGAGACGATCGGCCGCGAGGCGGAGGCGCTCGAGGCGGCGGTGACATGCCAGTCGCCGCAGTCGCTGCGCGAGCGCTGCCAGAAGGTCGGCGATTTCCGGCCGATGATCCGGGCGGCGCGCCTCCAGGGCGACCCGGTCCATTTCCTGGCCGCTTGCCTGGAACAGGAACGGCTGGGCAAGCCGCGGGCCTGAGCCGATGGCCTTGCCCGCCCTGCCCATCGACGCGCTGCTGCCGGGGGCGGTGGCGTCGTTGCGCGAGCATCCGTGCCTTGTGCTGCGCGCGAGCACGGGCGCCGGCAAGACAACCCGCCTGCCGTCCGCGCTGCTCGATTCCACCGCTGGCGCGGTCCTCCTCGTGGAACCCCGCAGGCTGGCCGCCCGCGCCGCGGCCCGGCGCATCGCCTTCGAGCGCGGATGCCGGTTGGGATCGGAGGTCGGCTACCATGTCCGCTTCGACCGCCAGGCGACCTCCTCCACGCGCCTCGTGGCCATGACGCCCGGCATCGCCCTCAACCTGCTGCGCGACGATCCCGCGCTGGAAGGAATCGGCTGCGTCATCCTCGACGAGTTCCATGAGCGGGGCGTGGAAACCGACCTCATCGCCGGGTTGCTCAGGGTGGTGCGCGAAACCCTCAGGCCCGACCTGCGCGTGGTGGTGATGTCGGCCACCGTGGATGCCTCGCGTGTCTCCGCCTACCTGGGTGGATGCCCCACGCTCGACAGCCCCGGCCGGCTGTTCCCCGTCTCCATCGGCCACGAGCCGGTGCCCCAGGGGCCCGACTGGCCGGCGGGCGTCGCACGGGCCGTCACCCGCGTCCTCGACTCGGCCGCCGGCGACATCCTTGTCTTCCTGCCCGGGTGGCGTGAGATCCGGCAAGTGGCCGAACGCCTCCCCAGGCGCGCCGGGCTGGCGACCATGCCGCTGCACGGCGACCTCTCGCCCGAGGAGCAGGACGAGGTTCTGGCTCCCCGGGCCGGCGCGAGGCGTGTCATCCTGTCGACGAATGTGGCGGAAAGCTCGGTCACGGTGCCGGGGGTTCGAGCCGTGGTTGATTCCGGCCTGGCGAGGCAACTGGCCCACGACCCGGCCACGGGCCTCGACCGTCTCGTGGTGCGTCCCGTCTGCCGGGCGTCGCTGGCCCAGCGCGCCGGCCGCGCCGGCCGCGAGGCGCCGGGCACCTGCCTGAGGCTCTTTTCCGAACACGACGATTCGAGGCGACCCGAACACGACCTCGCCGAGATCCTGCGCGTCGATCCGTCGGCGGCGCTGCTGCAACTGGCCGCCTTGGGCGAACTTGACCGCTTCGAGTGGCTCGACGCCCCGCCCGCGGCTTCCAGGGCCCGGGCGCTTGCCACCCTGGAGGCGCTGGGCGCCATCCGGGAAGGCCGGCCCACCACCCTGGGCGACCTGCTGGGCCGGTTGCCGTTGCCCCCGCGCGCGGGGGTGCTCCTGGCCGAGGGGGCCCGCCGGGGGATTCCCGGGCTGGCGGCGCGCGCCGCGGCGCTGCTGGCCGAGGGCGAACCCCAAAGGCCGGAACGCCCCGACCATGCCGTCGATTGCGACCTGCTGCACCGCCTGGACGAATGGCTGCCCGAAAAGGGCCCGCCGCGCGACCGCAGGCTGGCTCAAATCGCCTCCGACCTGGAAAGGCGGGTGACTTCCGGCCCCGGGGCCGCCGACCCCCGCCGCGCCTTCGCCGGGGCCCTGATGGCCGCCTTTCCCGACAGGTTGGCGCGCCGCCGCGACACGGACCCCGGCAAGGCGATGATGGCGGGAGGCAGGCCCGTGAGGCTCGGCCCGGCCTCGGCGGTCAGCGAGCATGACCTGTTCCTCTGCCTCGATGTCGATGACCAGCCGGGTGAGGCGGTCGTGCGCATGGCCTCGGGCATTGTCTCCGAGGACCTCGACCCCTCCCGGCTGAAGGTGGAAACCGCCGTGGAGTTCGATGGGCGGACGGAACGGATCGTCGGCAGGCGGCGGACAAGCTTCGGCGGACTGGTCATTGACGAGAGGGAGGCGCCGGCGCCGCTTGACGAAGGTTCCGCCGCCATCCTGGCCGAGGCGGCTCGGGCCCGGCTCGATTCGCTCCTTCCGGCGGAGGGAACTCCCGCGAGGCAGCTCCTGGCGCGGTGGAAGTGGCTTGCCATCGCCATGCCCGGCACGCTTCCCCCTATCGACGATTCGTTTTGGTTGGATTTTTTGGCCGGTATTTGCCGGGACGAACGGTCCCTCGCCGCCGTGCGGGACAAGGACTGGCACCCGGCCCTGCTGGAAACCCTCGACCACAAGCAGCGCCGCGACCTCGACGCGCTGGCCCCGGCGCGCCTCACCCTGCCCTCGGGAGGCATGGCGGCGCTGGCCTACGAACCCGGCAGGCCGCCGGTGCTGGCGGCGCGGATTCAGGAACTGTTCGGCTGGAAGGAAACGCCGCGCATCGCGGGCGGCCGAGTGCGGGTGCTGCTGCACCTGCTGGCGCCGAACTTTCGTCCGCAGCAGGTGACCGACGACCTTGAAAGCTTCTGGAACACCACCTACCAGGTCGTGCGCAAGGAACTGCGCGGCCGCTATCCCCGCCACCCGTGGCCGGAAGACCCGTGGACGGCCCAGGCTGTCCGCAAGCCGGGCGGCCCGAGGCACTGACCGGGCGCCTGGGGCGCGGGAATCGCACGCGGCCTGAAATGGAACGGGCGACCCCGTTGCGCTATAACGGCCCTCATGAGCAATCTCCCAATCATCATCGTCACCGAAGGTTCCGACCCGGCTCCCCTGGCATGGCTCAGGGAACGCGCCAAGGTCATCGAGGCCGGGCCCGGCTCACCCGAGTTCGACGCCGCCCTGCCCGAGGCGGCGGCGCTTGTGGTCCGCACCTACACCCGGGTGAACCCCGAACTGCTGGCCCGCTGCCCCAGGCTGAAGGTGGTCGCCAGGGGCGGTGTCGGCCTTGAGAATATCGATGTGCCGGCCTGCCGCGCCCGCGGCGTCGAGGTGGTCTTCACGCCCGACGCGAACACGCTGGCCGTCGGCGACTTCGTGATCGGGTACGCCCTTCAGTTGCTGCGTCCCTGGGCCTTCTTCAAGGAACGCGTGTACGATCCCAAGGAGTTCAAGCGCATCCGCGACACCCAGCGCGGCTCGCAGTTGAACGAACTGACCATCGGCATCCTCGGCATGGGACGGGTCGGAAGGCGGGTCGGCAGGATCGCGGCCAACGGGTTCGGCATGCGGGTCATCTACAACGACCTGGTCGATGTGCGGGATCGCCTCGATTTTTCCGCCGAGTCTGTCGGCAAGGACACGCTGTTCTCCACGGCCGACATCGTCTCGCTGCATGTGGACATGAAGGCCGGCAACGAGAACCTTGTCGGCGCCCCGCTGCTGTCGCTCATGAAGCCGACCGCGATCCTGATCAACACAAGCCGGGGCGAAGTGCTCGATGACGACGCCCTGGCGGACGCCATCCGCCACAAAAGGATCGCCGGCGCCGCGATCGATGTGTTTGATCCGGAACCGCCCAAGGCGGGCTACCCATTGCTCGGCCTCGACAATGTGCTGCTGACTCCGCACATGGCCGCGCGCACCCGCACCGCGATCGAGAACATGAGCTGGGTGGTGCGTGATGTGATCGAGGTGCTGGCCGGCCGGCAGCCCAGGTATCCCGCGCCCCGGTGACGAGGAAGGCCGGCCATCAACCATCCCCGGCTGGATTCGTCGAAGAATCGTTCTTTTTATTCATCCCATTGGCGTTTGACGCCATAGGAATCAAACTGGGCATCAGAGCCAATCATGAGGATATTTTCAGCCAATGCCTGGGCAATCAGCATCCTGTCGAAGGGATCGCGGTGGTGGAACGGCAAGGATCCCAGCATTTCGACATGGTCCAGTTTGATGGGCAGGACGGAACAAGCCATGTCAGCAAGGGCCGTGTCAATCCATGCGCGAAAGGATTTCGCCAGTGGCAATTTGCCCAAGGCCACCTTGATGCCGATTTCCCATATCGAAACCACGCTCACGATCCGGTCGTTCAATGGGTCGGAAAGAGCGGATATCGCCAGGCTGGGAAGGCGGGAAGGATCTTCCTGACTCCAGATCAGCGTGTGCGTGTCAAGCAAATATCTCAATCCTGATGCTCCGAAAAATCCTCTAGGGGATCATCGAAGTGTTCCATGGAAAGTACGCAACCGCGCTGTGTGCCCAATTGGGGAACGGGTCGTTGCGATGCGCCACGGGTCGAAATCAGCTTGGCGACAGGTTCCTGCCGTTCCGTGATGACCAATTCCTCACCAGGAGAAAGACTTTCAATGAGGCCATGAAGGTTGGCTGAGGCTTCCTCAATCGAGACGCTTGGCATCACCGAGACCTCCAGGCCAACCAAATCGACTAATTATACGCGGTTTTAACCTGATTGCGCCAACTTCGCCCTCAGCGCTTGGCGCCGACACAGTGGAGGTTCTTCTCGGTGCGGATGAAAATGCGGCCGTCGGAAACGGCCATCGAGGCCTGGGTGGGTTCGCCAAGCGGGTTCCTGGCGAGCACCTTGAACGCGGGGCCCGCCTCGATGACCGTGGTGTCGCCGTTGTTGTCGAGCAGGTAGACGCGGCCCTCCGCCGCCACGGGCGAGGCCGAGAAGCCGCCTCCGACCCGTTCCTGCCAAATCACCTCGCCGGTGTCGGCCTTCTGGCAACTGGCCATGCCGTTGTCCTGGATGGCGAACAGCCAAGGCTTGATGTAAAGCAGGGAAGGAACCTTGGGATTGACCTTCTTCTGTTCCCATGCGAGCGCCGTCTCGGCCAGGTCGCCCGAGCCTCCCAGCCGGAACGCCTTGACGCTGTCGCGGCCGCGGTAGCCGCCGGCGGTGAACACGAGGCCGTCGCCAACAACGGTGGAGGGAACCTTGCCCTCGCCGGCGACGGCGCTGGTCCACAATTTGGCTCCCGTGGCGACATCGAATCCCTGCACCACATCGCCCGCCTCGGTCACCAGTTGGGGCTTTCCGTCGGCGCCGTTCCACAGGGTGGGCGTGCCGTGGGAGATGCGGGTGATGCCGCGCATGGTCTTCCAGCGCTGCTTGCCGGTCTCGGCGTCGAGCGCCACCACGAACGACTTGTCCCAAGGCTTCTGCCAGCCGATGAGCTTGTCCTCGCCCTCGCTGCTGGCGTCCATCGTCATGATGAGCAGGCCGCCGGCCAGGACGGGAGAGGCGCCCAGGCCGTGCTGGCTGTAGAAGGGATAGTCGCGGTTGGTCCAGGCGACCTTGCCGGAGAAATCGAGGGCGGCGAAGCCGCCGTCGCTGAAGACCGCGTAGACACGCTTGCCATCGGTGACGGGCGTGGGGGTGGCGTAGCTGTTGCGGGTCTCCTTCTTGCGGGGAACCTGCCTGAAGACTTCCCGGTCCCAGACGACTTTTCCGGAAGCCGCGTCAAGCGCCAGCATCCGGCACGACTTGCCCTCGTCGGTCGCCGTGGTGAGGAAGACGCGGTCTCCCCAGACGATGGGGGTCGACCAAGAGACACCATCGATGGCGCTCGACCAAAGGATGTTCTGGTTCTTGTCCCACTTGAGGGGGAGATTTTTCTCCCCTGAGATTCCCTGCCCCGTGGGCCCGCGGAATGCCGGCCAGTTCTCGCCGCGAGCCAACGGGGCGGCCACGAGCGCGGCGCCCGCCATGATCGCCAGCCTGCCGAGGGAACGGATGGTCATGACGGGCTCCTGAATCACGCGGGGGGTCAGCGGCGCTCCATGCGGAAGCTGCCCTGGTCGTTCTTGGCCTTGAAGGTGGCGTCGAACCTGTCGCCGTCGATCACGGCGCGGGTGCTGAACTGCCCGAACATCGGCAGCTTGCGGTCGGCCGCGAGGTGAACCCGGCCGTTTTCCACGCCGGTGACCTGCATCTTGCTGGTGTACATGAACGGCACAACCCCTGCGAAGCGGCCCGCGAAGCGCGCCTTGTAGGAATCGGGCCCCTCCTGGACCACGGTGGCCCGCAAGGGGCCCTTGTGGCCGGTGGAATCGCTCGTCCACTGACCCTTCCATCGCGACCTGGAGTCGTCGGCGCGAACGGTCAGCGCGGCCAGCAGCATCATGGCCGCCGCTCCCATCGTCATCCTGATCATGATCGTTGCTCCTGAATGTCCATGGATACCAGCGGCGGGAACTTCCCGGCGGCATAATCGGCCGCAAGGTCATGGTAGCGGCGGCAGATCATCCGGACACGCTCAAGCTGCTCCTCGGAGACCTCCCGCACCACCCGCGCCGGGCTTCCCATGATGAGCGACCGGGGAGGAAACTTCTTCCCCTCGGTGACAAGGCTGCCCGCGGCCACGACGCTCTCGTCGCCGATCTCCGTGCCCGAGAGCAGGATCGCGCCCATGCCGATGAGGCAACCCCGGCCGACGCGGGTGCCATGCAGGGTGGCGCGATGGCCGACGGCGACATCGTCGCCGATGTGCTGGTCGACGCCGAAGTCGGTGTGCACGATCACGCCGTCCTGGAGGTTGGTCCGCGCGCCCACGCGAATCTCGGCCAAGTCGCCGCGGATCACCACATGGGGCCAGAGGCTTGCCCCCTGGCCGAGCACCACCCGGCCAGTCAGGAGCGCCGAGGAATGGACGAAAGCGCCGCCGACGAGCCTCATCGGGTTATTCCCCCTTGGGCATGTTCCAGCGCTCGTCATAGAACCCGGCGGCGGCGATGCCCCCCGGCCTGCGGGCGTCGGGAGCCACCGAGAGGTCGATCACCGCCCAGTCGGGCAGGCGGGGGATCTGCCGGGCGTTGTTGAGGTAATCGTACTCGCGGTAGGTGGGGCCCGAGTTGAGCACGATGTACTTCGCTGGGTTGAGCGGATTGGGCCTGATGAGCACGGGCACATGGCCCGCCGCGGGAAGGGGCTTGCCCGAAAGCGCCAGCGTCTCCTTGCTCCATTCAAATCCGAGCTTGTCCTTGACTCGGGCCAGCACGGAGTTTCCCGCGGGATCGCCCCAGACGACGAGGTTGTGGCTGGCGATGTCGGCGTCGGTGAGCTTGGAGTCGTCCACCACGCGCGCGTTGCCGCGGAACTGCCGCCGCCATTCCTTGAGGAACCGGGCCAGCTCGGCGTCGACCCATTCCTGAACCTTGGGGTGGGCCGCCTTGCCGGTGGGACGCACGACGATGAACGACGAGCAGAAGGCGTCGTCGATCGGGCCCTGCAGGCCCGGCTTCTTGCGGGGCGAGTCGTCCTTGGGCTCTCCCGGCTGCCAGTGGCCCTCGGCGTTCTTGTGGAAGGAGGCGGTCCACGAGCGGTCGGTCATGGCTCCGGGAACCTCGATCTGGGTTTTCACCTCGCCCTCGCGGAAGCGGACGGTCACGGTGCGCGCGCACAACGACACAGGCGCCTCGCCCGGCGCGAAGCGGAACTCCAGCCCGGTGATGCCGCGGCAATCGACCTCCATGAGCGGCTGGTCCGACTCATAGCTGGCCAGCACATGGCCGGGCTCCCAGTGGGTCTTGAGGCCGGTGACGCGCACCCACCGGCAGTCGGCGTAGCGGAGCGTCCTGGTGGTGAACCGCACCATGGCTGGGGCCCTTTCCCGGCCCCGGGCGACGATGGCGTCGATGCGGGCGTTCACCTCGGCCTTGGCGGCGGGATGGTAGCTGTGGCCGGTCTTGGGGCCGATGATGTGGGTGAGCCTGAGGCCGTTCGCCGCGGCGGCCTTTTCCATGATGTCGGCGGCCTGCTTCTGGCTGTCGTTCTCGCCCGAATAGGCCACGGTGGGCAGCATCGCGAGGTTGGCGGCCCAGTCGGTGCAGTCGTACCAGCCGAGCAGCTTGCGCTCCCAGGCGTTGGGCTTGATCTCCTCCTTCTGGAAAACCTTGAGGAACTCGGGGGTTTCCGCGAACCCGGCGCCGGGCGCCGCGGCGCACCAGAAGCCGGGATAATGCACGGCGAATTGCCAGCACGCCGCGCCTCCCATGCTGAAGCCACGGATCACCACGCGGTCGTCGTCGATCGGATAGTCCTTCCTGAGATCCGCCATGGCCTCGAAGGCGTCCGCCTCGCCCGCAAACTTGTTGGCGTTGCAGTACCGGCCGTACAGGTGCAGCACGATGGCCCCCGGCGGCGTGAACTGGCCGGGGCTGTTGGCCACCTGGTTGAGGAACGACACCTCCGACAGCTTCTCGCCGCGGCCATGGCACCAGAGGTCGAGCCGGTAGCGGTGGGCGCCGCCCGGCGCGAAACCGGCGGGCACCACCAGGCCGTAGGGCTGGATGGAACCGTCGATGGCGCTGGCATAGCCACGGGGAACCAGGCCCGAGGCGGCCAGCCACGGCGTCTTGCCCTGCGCCAGTTGCGCGGCGCGCTCGCGGCCCATCGCCATCAGCTTCTTCGCCTGGGCGAACTCCTTGGCGTCGAAGAACTCGCCGTGCTCAAGGGCGGTCCGCACCGCCTCGTGGAACACCTGCACATCGGGCAGGTAACGGAGCGCCGGCTTGCCGGCCTGCGCCGCGCGCACCCTCGAGATGTCGTCGGCAAGGTTCTTCAGCTCGGCGGCGAGTTCCTTGCGCGTCTCCTCGGGAACGGCGATGCCCGGGGGAGGCACGGGGCGCACCTTGACCGGATTGTTGTCGCCGGGACCGTCGGCGCGAAGGGAGGCGGCAAGGAACAAAAGGGCTGAGGCGCGAAGCAGGCGGTTCATGGAGCGGAAACTCCGAAAGGCGTCGGGGGGGAAGGAAAAGGCCCGACCCTCGGAAGGATCGGGCCCGCTGGTTCAACCGGCCGGGGCGCGCATGTCAGAGCGTCCAGCCCTTGCGATACTCGAAGTGCAGGAAGGCGTTGGCCTCGGGAGCGTTGGTGAACTTCAGGCCGGGGCCGTCCCACATGAGCTTCTTGCCGGCGCGCATGGCGACATTGCCCAGGAGAATGGCCTCGGTGAGCATGCCGGCGTAGTCGAAGTTCGACAGGGCCAGCTCGGGCTTGTTCTCCTTGATGGCGCGGATCCACTCGTCCTTCTGGCCTTGGTCGCCCTTGCCGTTGCGGGGCAGGACGGCGTCGACCTTCGGGGTTTCCATCGGGCTTCCGTCGGGATTGGAGAGCCGGAAGGCGGCGCCGTAGTCGTTGGGCGAATGGATGATGCCCTTGTCGCCCACCAGGATCGAGCCGCTGTTGACAAGCTTCTCGCCGGCCTTGAGGACCTTCTTCTGGAGTTCCTCGGGCGGATGGACGAGCTTGCCGTTGCGGCGGCCCTCATACCAATGGAAGGTGACGGGCCCCATGGCGTCGCGGGCGGGGAACTCGGTTGTCACATGCGCCCAGGCGGGGTAGGTCTCGGGGTTGAGCTCCTCGTTTTCGGCGACCACGCTCGTGGGATGGCCAAGCTTGAGGGCCATGAAGGCCATGTTGGCGGTGTGGCAGGCCATGTCGCCCAGGGCGCCGGTGCCGAAGTCCCACCATCCGCGCCACTTGAACGGGTGGTAGCCGGGATGGTAGGCGCGCGACGGGCTGGGCCCGATGAACTCATCCCAATGAACCGAGGCGGGCACGGCGGGCGTCTCGGCGAAGCGGGCCTTGATGGTGGGGCTTTGCGGCCACACGGGGCGGTTGGTCCAGACATGGACCTCGCGCACCTGCCCGATCACCCCGGCGCGGACGAGTTCCACGGCCGTGCGCAGGCCGTTCTCGGCGGTGCCCTGGTTGCCCATCTGGGTGCACAGTTTCTTTTCGCGGGCCAGTTCGCGCAGCACGCGGGCCTCCTTCACCGTGTGGGTGAGGGGCTTCTGAACATAGGCGTGCTTGCCCATCCGCATGGCCATGGCGGTGGCCACGGCGTGGGTATGGTCGGGCGTGGATACGGTCACGGCGTCGATGCTCTTGTTCATTTCCTCGAGCATCTTGCGGAAGTCGAAGAACTTCTTCGCCTTGGGGAACTTCTTGGCCTTGGACTCGAGGTGGCCCTCGTCGATGTCGCAAATGGCGACCACATCGCCGGCGTTGCCGCACTGGTCGATGTCGCTGGAGCCCTTGCCGCCCACGCCGATGCCGGCGACGCGCACCTTTTCGAGCGGGCTCTGGTAGGCGAACAGGCGGGTGTCAACGCCCGAAAGGGCGAAGAAACCGCCGCCAACGGCGGCGGAGGTGCCGACAAACGAACGGCGATTCATGCGACGGGCCATCAAGCGGGTCTCCGGGGAGTTTGAAACCTAGGGAATGAGTGAGTGGGCCATGGGAAGTTTAAGGGGGCGTGGGGCCGGGCGCAACCGCCGGCCCGTTTTCATGATTTCAGGCCCTGAGGCCCGCCTCGCGCATCAGCTTCGCCGTGCCCTCATAGGCTTCCCTCACCCATTCCACGATGCGGTCGGGCCGGGGGGCGAATTCCAGCTCGATGCTGACGGCGCCATCGATGCCCAAATCGCGGATCTCCTTCAGGTAGGGCCCGAAGTTCACCACGCCCCGCCCCGGCGGCAGGTCGCCGTGCACCTTCCCGTCGCAGTCGGACAGGTGCACATGGCACGCCCGCCCCTTGAGCCGGCGGAGTTCCTCCGCCCTCACCCTCGACAGCTCCAGGTGGGAGATGTCGATGTTGGCCTTCACCGCCGGATGCGCCACGGCGTCGAGGAACCGGCTCATGCTGTCCACATCGTTGAGCAGCGACAGCTTGAACGGCTCCAGTTCCAGGGCGATTTCCAGGCCAAGCGTGGCGGCGTGGTCGCCCAGCCGGCGAACCTCGTCAACCGCCCAGGCCCACTGCTCCGCCGGAGGAATCACCTGCTTTTCCCAGATGTATTCACCCAGCACCAAGAGGAGGTTGCGCCCCTCGACCTCGTGAACGAGGTCGAGGTACTTGCGGCACCGCTCCTGGTGGAACCGCCGCACCGGCGGCGCCGGGTCGATCAGCCCCACCGCCACGCAGGCCAGCGAGATCACCGGCAGGTTGTTCCTGGCGCACTCCACGCGCAGCAGGCGCCTTTCCCGCGCGTCGATCTCAAGCGGATCGGCGAACAGGTCGATGCAATCGAACCCGATCTCCCGAGTCATGCGGATGCCGAACGCCGTGTCGCGGCCGGCTTGCGCCCAGGCGGAATTGATGAGTCCCAGTTTCATGCCCATGAGAGGGTCCCCTTATCGTTTCGGGAGCTTGGCTTCCTGGCCCCACAGGGGGGCGACATTATCCTTGTTCCACAGGTCCCACGCGGCCTGGAGTTCGCGCGCCTTGCCGGGCTGGCTGGCCGTCAGGTCCTTCGATTCGCCGATGTCGTCCTTCAGGTTGTACAGCTTGGCGGCCGAGACGCCCTTGGCGCCCTCGGCGGCCTTGTCGTACCTCACCAGCTTCCAATCGCCCTGGCGGATCGCCATCTGGGCGCCGAAACGCCAGTAGAGCGCCTCATGCGGGTTGCCCGTCTGCCGGCCGTCGAGGAAAGGAAGCAGGTTCACGCCGTCGAGGTGGGCCTTCTCGCCCACTCCCACTCCCGCGGCGGCCAGCGCCGTGGGCAGGATGTCGACCTGGATCACCGGCCGGTCGTCCACCTTGCCCGCGGGAACCCGGGCCGGCCAGGAAACGATGAACGGCACACGCACGCCGCCCTCCAGCGTGGTGCGCTTGGATCCGCGCAGCGGCAGGTTGGACGCCCCGTTCACCGAAACGCCGTTCATCGTCGGTCCGCCGTTGTCCGAGATGAAGAAAACGAGCGTGTCGTTCTCGAGGTTCTCGGCCTTGAGCTTGGCGCGCACCTTGCCGATGGCGTCGTCCATGGCGCTCATCATGGCGGCGTAGGTGCGGCGCTGCCTCGGCTCGATGGCGGAAAACTTCCCAAGCCTCGCCTCGTCGGCCTGAAGCGGCGTGTGCACGGCGTTGAAGGCCAGGTAAAGGAAGAACGGATCCTTCTTGTGCGCCTCGATGAAGGCGACGGCCTCGCGGGCGAACGCGTCGGTGAGATAGGTCTTGTCGCCCGCCTGGGTGTTGCCGCGGAGGATGCCCGCGGGCGAGAAGTAATCGTGGGCTCCCCCCAAAAAACCGAAGAACGAGCCGAAACCCCGGCTCTGCGGCTGCATGGCCTCCTGGTTCCCCAGGTGCCACTTGCCCACCATGCCGGTGGCGTAGCCGCCGTTCTTGAGCCTTTGCGGCAGCGTCTTTTCCTTGATCGGAAGGCCGTTTTTCCCGGCGTTGCCGGAGGGATTGAACTCGTGGCCGAACCGCTGCTGGTAGCGGCCGGTCATCAGGCCGGCGCGCGTGGGCGAGCAGTAGGGGCCCGAGACATAACCGCTGGAAAACCGGGTGCCGGAGGCCGCCAGGGCGTCGAGGTGGGGCGTGGGGATGTCCTTGCAGCCGTGGAAACCGACATCGGCGTAGCCCATGTCGTCGCCAACGATGACCAGGATGTTCGGCTTTCCGGCGCCCAGGGCCATCGACAAGGCCAAAAACGGGATCAGGTTCATCTGGATTGTCATCCTTTCGGGCTCACTTGGCCGCCTTGGCCTCGTCGGCGCCGATCTCGCGAACGAAGATGTTGCGCCAGCGGATCTCCCCGCCGTGCGTTTGCAGCATGATGGGCCCCTTGGCGGGAAGCGGCTTGCCGCGCTCCCAGTAATTCTCCATCACCGCGTCATCCACCACCGCCTTGCCGTTGAGCCAAACCCAGGTGCGCGCCCCGATTTGCCGGATGCGGAAGCTGTTCCACTCGCCGAACGGCTTGTCGGCCAGCGCCAGGGGATCGCGTCCCTTGGCCTTGGGGGTGTTGTTGAACAGGCCGCCGGAACCGAGGCCCGGGTTGCGGTCGGGGTTCTTGGGGTTGAAAGGCTGGTTCGTGTCCCAGATCTGCACCTGCGGCGTGCCGCGGAGGTAGATGCCGCTGTCGGCCTTGGGCACGGTCTTGTATTCGATGAGCAGTTCAATGTCGCCGTATTCGGCGTCGGTCGTGGCGTAGGGCCCCTCGCCGCCATTGACGAGTTCGCCCGACTCCACCTTCCAGAACTTGGCAAACTCCTCGCGCTGCTTCGCGAGGCCGGCCTTGAGCTTGTCGTCCTTCAGCTTGGCCACGGCATGGGGGTTGAGTCCGTGCCAGCCGGCGAGGTCCTTTCCGTTGAACAGGGCCGTGAAGCCCTTGGGCGGGGTGTTCGGGGCGTCGGCGCCCATGGGGGCCATGGCCAGCGCGGCGGCCATCAGGGTGATCATGCTGGTTTCTCCGACCGGGGCGACGGGTGAAAGCCTCCCGCTACAATGCCCTTGAAGATGCCAGTAGACATGCCGAGGCCTTCCCATGCAATCGCTCGACGAACGGATCGCCCAATTCACGAAAATGACCCAGGAAGACCCCGAGAACGAATTGGGGCACTATCGCCTCGGGCAATTGCTGGCCGAGGGAGGCCGCCACGATGAGGCGATCCGCTCGTTCCGCCGCACGCTGGAACTCAGCCCGCAGTTCAGCAAGGTTTTTCAGCTGCTGGGTGAATCACAGGTCGCCCTGGGGCGCCGGGACGAGGCCGTGGCCACCTGGAAGGAAGGCCACAGGGTGGCCGACGAGAGGGGAGACCGCATTCCCCGCGACGCCATGGCCCAACTTCTGGTGAAAAACGGCGAGGCGCCGCCGGCGGCCGCCGCCCCGGTGATCGACGGGCCCGAGACCGGCTTCCGGTGCTCGCGCCCCATGTGCCCGATGGGCAAGCACGCCAAGCCGATGACGGCGGCCCCGCTTCCCGACGAGATCGGCCGCACGATCGCCGCGAAGGTTTGCCAGGACTGCTGGACGAGCTGGTTCAAGGATTACAGCGTCAAGGTGATCAACGAGCTTCGCCTCGACCTTTCCGACGAGAAGGCCTCCACCGAGTACGACCGCCACATGCGGGAGTATTTGGGGATCGAGTGAGGGATGGTCCAGCACCAGATCCGCATGGGGCTATGCCCACTCGGGACCAGAGTCTCATGGGGCTGACGCCCCACGCTCGCCATTCAAATGACGCCCCACGCTCGCCATT
>JAGWVO010000347.1 GCA_018970845.1 Planctomycetota bacterium | reverse complement strand
GCCTGACAAGGTTTGGACCCAGCAGGAACTGGGCAACAAGCTCAAGGCCGAGCTGAATGTGCGGAGCCTCATTGAGTGCTCCACCTGCCACCGCTGATGGCGACCGACCCGATCACAGGCCAGGAAGAATCCATGAGCACCACCCATCCGACGCTTGCCGCCCCGGCGACTGCCAACGACACCCCCATGTGGCGGAGCCTTGAGGAGTTGCTGGACACCCCGGGCTACCAGGCGATGCTCCATCGGGAGTTCCCCTCGCAGGCCGGCGAATGGACCGATCCGGTCAGCCGCCGCTCCTTCCTGTCGCTCATGGGCGCCTCGCTGGCCTTGGCTGGCCTTTCCGGCTGCCGGTCTCCCTCCGGAAAGATCGTGCCCAATGTCCGCGACAACGAGGGCGTCCAGCCCGGCGAAGGGTTGTATTTCGCCACCGCGATGACCCTCTCCGGCTACGCCACTCCCGTGCTCGCCAAGAGCTACGAAGGCCGGCCCATCAAGATCGAAGCGAACACCACCCACCCGTCTTTCAAGGGCGAATCCGCCGACAGCAACCCCGGCGTCGACATGTTCTCGCTGGCCTCGGTGCTGGGGATGTACGATCCCGACAGGCAGTTCGACGCCAACAACAAGGGCACATCCACGACTTGGGAGGACGCCTTCCGCGCCCTGCGCGCCAAGCTCGGCGAAATCAAGAAAAAGGGAGAGGGCTCGAGGGTTCGCATCCTGTCCGGGCAGGTGACCTCGCCCACCCTGGGCGGCATGATCAGCCGGTTCCTCAAGGAAGTTCCCGGCTCGCGCTGGCACCAGCATGAGCCCCTCGGCTCGGACAACTCCTACATCGGCACCGCCCTGGCCTTCGGGAAGCCGCTTGAGGTGGTTCACCAGATCCACTGCAAGGGCGTGAAGGCCGAGGTCATCGTGACCTTCGACGCCGACATCCTCCAGCAGGGGCCCGCCTCGCTGGCGCTGGTGCGGCAGTTTTCGGAACTCCGCGATGTCACCAAGCCGGCGGAGATGACCCGGCTTTACTCCATCGAGCCGGGCCTGAGCGTGACGGGTGCCAAGGCCGACCACCGTCTGGCCGCGCGCCCCAGCGAGATTCCCAACCTGGTGCGCCACCTGGCGGCGCTGGTGGGCGTTGCCGGCGCCTCCGAGCAGTCCGGCCTGCCGGCTGAAACCGCCAAGTTCCTCAAGGAGCTCGCCGCCGACCTCAAGGAGGCGACTCACGAGAACGGCAAGAAGCTCGACAAGCCGAAGGCCCGGCAGGCCACCCTGGTCGCCGCCGGCCCCGCCCAGTCGGCCGATGTCCACGCGCTGGTCGCGGCGATCAACGACAAGCTGGGCAACACCGGAAAGACGGTCCGCTACATCGAGCCCCTCTGCCAGGGGCGGCCCGTCTCCACCGCCGACAACCTCGGCAAGCTCGTCGACGACCTCAAGGCGGACAAGGTCGACATGCTGCTCATCCTCGACAGCAACCCCGCCTACTCCGCGACCGGCGACATCGACTTCAAGGGCGCGCTCGAGGCGTTCTCGCTGAAGTCGGGCAAGACATCGGTGGCCCTGAACCTGCATGAGGACGAGACCGCCATCCTGTGCCAGTGGCGCCTGCCCCTGGCGCACTACCTCGAGGCGTGGGGCGACGCCCTCAGCTACGACGGCCGCGCCACGATCGTCCAGCCGCTCATCGCGCCCCTTTACAGCGGGAAATCGGCCGAGGAGTTCCTCGCCGGCCTGGTTGTCACCGAGTCCGACCCGACCGCTCCCGGCGCCCAGCCCACCGAACGGCAGGGGCACGACCTGGTGCGCGCCACCTGGAAGTCCTGGTACGAGGCCAGCAAGGGCGCCTCGCCCGAGCTTTTGAAGTTCAAGGATTTTGAGTCGTTCTATACCCGCAGTTTGCACGACGGGCATGTCCACGGCCACGCGGGCCGGGAATCGGCGGGCCTCAAGCTGAACGCCGACGAGGTGGCCAAGCTCGCCAAGGCCTTCGAGCCGAAGTCCAGCGGCCAGATGGAGGTCGTGTTCACCGCCGACGACACCGTCCACGACGGCCGGTTCGCCAACAACGGCTGGCTCCAGGAAACCCCCAAGCCGATCACCAAGATCACCTGGGACAACGCCGCGTACATCAACTACGCCACCGCCAAGGCGCTTGGCATGAAGCTCGTCACCGAGAAGGATCCGCTGGGCCTGAGCAAGCGCGAATACACCGGCCCGGCGAAGGAGTTCGGCTGGACGGGCGGCGAGCACGGCCGCGCGTTCGTCGATGTGCTCGACATCACGGTCGACGGCAAGACGGTCGCCGTTCCAGCGTGGGTGGTTCCCGGCGTGGCGGATAACACCATTGTCGTGCAGATCGGCTACGGGCGCACCCGGGCCGGGCGCGTCGGCGGCCACCTCGTCGGCAAGGGCAAGCCCGACGCGGGCAAGGCGACCGACGGCAAGTCGGGCGCGGTGGTCGGCGTGAATGTCAACCCTCTCCGCTCCGCCCAGTCGCAGTTCGTGGCCCGCTCGGCGTCCGCCAAGGTCAACGGCCGGACCCACCTGCTCGCCTGCACCCAGGGCCACCACAGCATGGAGGCCGAGGGCCGGCCGGCGCCGCTGGTGCGCGTCGCGTCGCTCGAGACCAACGCCGCCAACCCCCACTGGGTCGAGCATGATCCCGCCCTCAACGGCGGCCATGGCCACGCCAAGAAGGACGACCACGCCGCGGCCAAGAAGGACGACCACGGCCACGACCACAAGCATGACGGACATGACCACGGGCACGACCATGGCCACGGCGAATCGAAGCCCGGGGCCATCCCGCTGACGCTTCTTCCCGACGCCGACAACAACACCGCGATGGAAGGGTACGAATACGCCCAGAAGGTGCACCGCTGGGGCATGGTCATCGACCTCAACCGCTGCACGGGATGCTCGGCGTGCGTGGTCGCCTGCCAGTCGGAGAACAACAGCCCGGTGGTCGGCAAGCACGAGGTGAGCCGCGGCCGCGAGATGCACTGGATCCGGGTCGACCGCTACTTCCAGGTCACCTTCGAGAGCCTCCAGGATCCGTCGAAGGTCCGCACCTACCACCAGCCGGTGCCATGCATGCAGTGCGAGAACGCGCCCTGCGAGCAGGTCTGCCCCGTCGCCGCGACGGTGCACAGCTACGACGGCCTCAACGACATGGTCTACAACCGCTGCGTGGGCACCCGGTACTGCAGCAACAACTGCCCTTACAAGGTGAGGCGGTTCAACTTCCTCCAGTACACCGACTACTCGACGCCGAGCCTCAAGCTGCTCAACAACCCCGAGGTCACGGTGCGCACGCGCGGCGTGATGGAGAAGTGCACCTACTGCGTGCAGCGGATCCGCCATGGCGAGATCGAGGCCGAGAAGCGCGCCGTGAGGCAGGCCGCCGCCGAGAAGAAGTCGATCAGCCGGCTCAAGGACGGCGAGGCCGGCAAGATCACCGCCCGCATCAAGGACGGCGAGGTCGTCACCGCGTGCATGGGCGCCTGCCCGGCCAACGCCATCGTCTTCGGCGACATGAACGACAAGTCGAGCCGCATCGCCCGCCTCAAGAAGGCGGCGGGGCACCTCAACTACAGCATCCTCGAAGGCCTCAACACCTTCCCGCGCACCACCTACCTGGCGGGGTTGCGCAACCCCAATCCCAACCTCGAAGCGGCTCACGGGTGAACCCAAACATGGCAACCAAGGAAGTCGTGAAAAACCAGGCCGACGGGGAGAGCCTCTTCACGGGGACCTACAACTTCTCCACGGTCACCTCGAAGATCAACGACATCGTCCTCGGGTCCACTCCCAAGGGCTGGATCTTCGGGTTCCTCGTGTCGTTCATGGTGCTCCAGGCGCTGCTGATGGCGCTGACCTGGCTGATCTACGAGGGCATCGGCACCTGGGGCGTCAACATCCCCGTCGGCTGGGGATTCGACATCATCAACTTCGTCTGGTGGATCGGCATCGGCCACGCCGGCACGCTGATCTCGGC
>JAGWVO010000346.1 GCA_018970845.1 Planctomycetota bacterium | reverse complement strand
GCAGGGCCAGGGACAAGGCATCAGATCCGGAACCACAACCCACACCAAATCCAACGGAACAATAATCTGCAACTTCCCGTTCAAATGAAGCGACTTCCGGGCCCAAAATTACCTGACCTGAATCCAGCACCCTCGCAACGGCAGCATCAATCTGCGGGCGCAAATCCTTGCAAGAAACTTGAATATCACAAAGGGGAACTCCCTTGCCCGCTCCTGCCATTATGGAAGCCTCCGTGGATGATGCCCAATCGGCCGCGGCAACCGTAAGGAATGAGGCGTGGGGAATCAAGTCGCAACGACACGGCTTGCATTCACCATGATGCCTTAGTCATTATCGGCAGGAGAAGCTTGGCAAGATTTGAGAATTGTCGGGCATGTGAAGATTTTATGTCGAGGTTTTCGGGAAGGCCTAATGATCGACCAAGCATCAGAAAATATTAATCATGCCTATCAACTTCTGGGAGAGCGCGCTTGTCGTTCCCTTGGATTGTTGCGGTTTCCAAACGGATTCAAGGTTTCGATCGTTATTCCTGTTTTCAACGAAATTCGATGGATTGCTGAACTGTTGCGTCGGGTCAGGTCCCAGGGGGTGCCTCATGAAATCATCTTGATTGATGATTGCAGCACCGACGGAACAAGGGAAATGCTGCCTTCTCTGGCGGATGATAATACTGTTATCGTTTACCACGAAAAAAATCAGGGCAAGGGCGCGGCTCTCAGGAGCGGATTTGCCAAGGCCACCGGCGATGTCATTCTCATCCAGGATGCCGACCTCGAATACGACCCCGCGGATTATCCGAAACTGCTTCTACCTATCCTTGAAGGAAAGGCCGACGTTGTTTTCGGCTCAAGATTCATTGGGGAATCCCACAGGGTCCTGTATTTTTGGCACACGGTTGCGAACAAGGTGTTGACACTCCTTTCCAACATGCTGACCAATTTGAACCTGACTGACATGGAGGTCTGCTACAAGGTGTTTCGAAGGGAGATCTTGCAAGGAATGAACTTGAAGTCGAACCGTTTTGGATTTGAACCAGAAGTCACGGCCAAGGTAAGCCGCAGAAGGCCGGCCTGTCGAATTTACGAGGTGCCCGTTAGCTATGCTGGCCGGACTTACGCGGAAGGCAAGAAAATCGGCTTGAAAGACGCCTTCAGCGCCTTGGGATGCATCCTTTGGTACAGATTTTTTGATTAGCAAGTCGATTGGAAATCTATTTTGGTCCCCTGATGGATCGAATCACCGAGATGGAGGTCACGGGTATCCTCATTTCGGTGAATCCGAGAGCATCCTCGATAACAATGTAATCGCGTCCTATGTCCGTTATTTTGGAAACTCCCGGGATATCCTTGATCACTTGGATCTCGAAACGCCCGCCGGGAACTTCCTTCAGGTTGACCTTTTGGCCCAGCCGCAGGCTTGAAAAAACAGATTTCCCGGGCTGGTCTTGGGCATGAGACAGTGGAGAAAACATCAGGAATACAATGATTGCCATTATCGCACGCTTTTTCATACCGATTCCTCCATCGATTCACCGTCAATTTTGATTGACGGCAAGCAGGCAGTTCAATCCGTCAATGCTTGGTTTTCAGAAGTCCGCAAGACGAGGAGCGCGAGGGAAGGGAATGACATCGCGAATGTTGGTCATTCCCGTGATCATTTGAACGGCCCTTTCGAGGCCTAGTCCAAATCCGGCGTGCGGCACGGTGCCAAACCGGCGCAAGTCGAGGTACCAGGAATAAGCGTCCGGGTCCAAGCCGCATTCCCGCATGCGGCTTTCAAGGATTTCAAGCCTTTCCTCCCGTTGGCTGCCACCGATGATTTCGCCAACTCTCGGCGCCAGCACATCCATGGCTCGCACGGTTTTGCCATCGTCGCTTAGCCGCATGTAGAAAGCCTTGATCTCCCTAGGGTAGTCATGAACGATCGCGGGGCGCCTGAAAAGCTTTTCGGTGATCCACCTTTCGTGTTCCGACTGGAGGTCCATGCCCCATTTCACGGGATGTTCGAATACTTCACCCGAGTTGGCAAGCCTTGCAACCGCCTCGGTGTAGCTGAGGCGCTCGAATGGTTCCTCGGCAAGGGACAAGAGCGTTGAGCGTATGTTCGGATCGATTCTCTCAGCGAAGAACTGGATGTCTTCGGCGCAATGATTCAGGGCGTCCGAGGCGATTCGGCGTAAAAACGCTTCCGCCAAGTCCATATTGTCCTCGAGTTGAAAGAAGGCGACCTCGGGTTCTACCATCCAGAATTCGGAAAGATGTCGGGTGGTGTTGGAGTTTTCAGCCCGGAATGTGGGGCCGAAGGTGTAGATCCTTCCCAGGGCACAGGCCAACGCTTCTCCTTCCAGTTGCCCTGAAACAGTCAGGTGGGTTGGTTTGCCGAAGAAATCCTTGTCGTGGTCGACGGAACCGTCGGGATTCCTGGGTGGGTTTTGGGCATCCAGCGTGGTGACTCGAAACATCTGGCCGGCGCCTTCGCAATCGCTGGCCGTGATGATCGGAGTGTTGACATATAGGAATCCGCGTTCCTGAAAGAACGAATGGATGCTTGAACAGACCTGATTCCTGACCCTGGAAACGGCACCAAAGGTATTGGTCCTTGGTCGGAGGTGGGCGATGGAGCGAAGGAATTCAAGGCTGGCCCCCTTTTTTTGAAGGGGATATCCGCCAGGATCAGCCAATCCAAGCACGACTAGATCGGCAGCTGCCAGTTCAGTCGCCTGCCCTTTGCCTGGGGAAGCCTTGAGTTCCCCACGGACAGTCACACTTGCTCCGACATTGAGCTTGAGAACATCGGAATTGTAGTTCGGAAGGCTGGATGGAACGATGACCTGAAGGTTTCCAAGGCAAGAACCATCATTGATTTCAAGGAAGCTGAAGCCTCCCTTGGAATCCCTACGGGTTCTTACCCATCCGCGAATCTCAACAAGGCGTCCCACCGAATCGGCAATGCGGGCCTTGGATACGGGCAGCCATTGCATGGGGAGGCCCCAAGACCTCGGATAAACGCGCAGGACAAATATTACTTGCGGCGCGACGAACCGCCGGAGGAGGCCCGGGCGGAAGCCTTGGCCTTGGGAGCTCCAGCCGCTTGCCGACCTTGTTTGCCGGCCATGGCAACAGCTTCGTTCCACCAAGGGCTGATCTTCATGATTTTGGCGACAATGGCGTCCCGTTCACTCGTTGACTTGGCGCGCTGCAGTTTTTCCTTGAGCTTTCCCATCTTTTTCTTGCGATGGTAGCGACGATCCAACTCAATACGACGTTCAACCATCGATCCCACCCCTGTGCTGAGTCAAAAACCAAAAATATAGTTTGGTGGCATTCAAGCCATCAGGCAAGTGCATTTCATAGGTTTAGCGAACTGCGGGAGAAATCATGCCTTCCGTTGGGCTGGATGCTTGGGCATACAGCTTTTTAGGTATCCGGCCGGCCAGATATCCAAGCCTGCCCGCTTCGCAAGCCAATCCCATGGCATGCGCCATCCGCAGGGGATCAGCGGCTTGCGCCACCGCTGTGTTCAAGAGTACGCCATCGCATCCAAGTTCCATGGCGAACGAAACATCGGATGGAACACCTACGCCGGCATCAACGATGACTGGGTAATCCGCTTTCCTTCCTTTGAGGTCTTCAAGAATGATGCGGATGTTGTTGGCGTTCAGAACTCCCTGGCCACTCCCAATAGGGCTACCCGCCGGCATCACGCATGCCGCGCCAGCAGCCTGCAATCTCCTGGCCAAAATTGGGTCGTCACTGGTGTAAACCAAAACTGTAAATCCTTCTGAAACAAGGATTTCCGTGGCTTTAAGCGTTTCTATCGGATCGGGGAGGAGAGTTCGTTTGTCGCCAAGGCATTCCAGCTTGACCCAACCCGCGCCCTTGTTACCCAAGTTGGTGAGCAACTCCCGGCCAAGTCGGGCATGCCTGATGGCTTCTTCAGCGGAAAAACAACCGGCTGTGTTTGGAAGGATGGTTAGCTTGGCGAGGTCAAGATGATCAAGAATGCTTC
>JAGWVO010000345.1 GCA_018970845.1 Planctomycetota bacterium | reverse complement strand
CGCTCCACCTCGGCGGTGAAGTCCACGTGGCCGGGGGTGTCGATGATGTTGATCTGGTTGGCGCCCCAGTCCACCGACACGGCGGCCGAGTTGATGGTGATGCCCTTGGCCCGCTCAAGCGGGTCGAAGTCGGTCGTCGTGTCACCGGAGTCGACATCGCCCACCTTGTGCTTCGTGCCGCTGAAGTACAGGATTCGCTCGGTTGTCGTGGTCTTTCCGGCATCCACATGCGCGATGATGCCGATGTTGCGTACATTGCTGAGTGAGTTGACGGCCATGGTCGTTACAGGTGCCGGGAACCGGCATCTCCGGTGTGATGACGAAAACGCCCCGAAACAGCTCTCGCCACCCCGGAACGGAGGAAGGGTGAAAGGGTCACCCGATACAACATGATTACTTTAATTGAAGAAAGCCGGGACAGGCGAGGCCAATTCCCGGCTTTCGTGCGGATATGAAGGCTTAGCGAAGGGCCAGACGAATCGGCTCGGGGGAACCGGTCGCCGCCACCGTGCTGACGAACTTGGCTCCGCCATCGCGCCCGGCCATGTACACATTCCAGGTACCCGCGGGTATCTGGGTGCTGAAACGACCCTGGTTGTCGGTGTTGGCGGGAATCCGCTCGTTGGCCGTTCCCACGAACCACAAATTGGCGTTGCGAACCGGGGTGTTGAGAAGGCCGCCCGTCAGTTGGCCATTCACGGGCACCAGCGAGTTGGCCGAGGCGATCCGTTCCGGGCGAACAGCCACGGGGGGAACCGTCGGCCTGCTGTAGGAGGTGCCCGGAGTGCGCGACTCGTTAACGCCCGGGGTCACGGGGGGAATCGAGCGTTGTTCGCTGATCGCGGGGGCCGGATTCGCCAAGGGAGGCGGGGCGGTCGAGGGTGCCGCGGGAGGAGCGGGCGACAGGGAAGGCGCCGCGGGAACCGCAACAGGGGGCACCGACTGGACCGGCGCGCCGGTGGTTGTGGTGCAGCAGGTGGTCACGGGCTGGTAGTAATACGAGAGCCTGTAGCTGGTCACAGGTTGCTGGTAGCAGCGTTCAACATAGGTCGTGACCGGGCATTGCTGTGCTTTCAGCGCGTAGGTGGTTTCCTGGCTCGTCACCGGCTTGTAGCTGCATGAGCAGGGGTCGTAGTAGTAGCTGGTGCGGCACTGGGTGACCGGTTCGTAGTAGTAGCTGGTTCGGTAGGTGGTCACGGGCTCGTAGTAGCTTTTGCGCTCATAAGAGGTGACGGGCTCGTAGTAGCTGCGCTGAACATAGCTGGTGTTGCACTGCTGGCAGTTTCCATCGGCAGCCACCGGGGCCGGCGCGGCCATCGGGGGCTGGTAATAGGAAGTGCGGGCTTGCTGCGAGCGGCAATTCCAACAGGTGACTTGGAACACATTGTTCCAAGCGGCGCTGGCATCGCCCGCGGCCGCCAAGGCCAGCGCGCACGCCAGGATCGGGGTGAAGGCGCGGAAATTCATGGTGTGGCTCCGTTTCAGGGCCGAAACCACAATGCCGGCGTGTCAACCGGGCATCGAGGTTTCGGAACTCTCCCTCCACGGTAAAACTGAACTTCCCATTCGGACAATCGCTGGCGGCGCAAAAATTCTGGGGAATTCCATGTGAGGCCGGCATAACCGGACCAATTTGCCGCCCAAACCCCCTCGTCAAACCCAAATTGTAAAGTTTACCTCAAGCCCCAGCAGCTTTTTTCAAGGCGCTGATCGCCGCTTCATAGTTCGGGTGGTTCGTCACTTCCGAAACATATTCTACATGCACAATCTTTCCATCTGGTCCCACGACAAACACGGCGCGGGTGAGAAGGGACAGCGGCAAGCCCTCGATCAGCACACCGAAAGCCTTGCCAAATGAATGGTTATGCACATCGGACAGGGTTGTCGTGTTGGTGATGTTCTCGGCGGTGCAAAATCGACCCATGGCGAACGGGAGGTCGAGCGACACGGTGTAGCTGGCCACCTTGTCGCCAAGGGCCTTGAGTTCCTCGGAAAACTTTTTGGTTTGGGCGCTGCAAACACCGGTATCCAGCGACGGCACCACACTGAAAATGCGGGCCTTGGCGGGAGTGTCGGCCAAGGTCACCTTGTCGAGCCCCTTGAGGCAGGCGAAATCGGGCGCCTGCGCGCCAACGGCCAGTTTTGGCCCCACGAGGCTGATGGGATTTCCCTTGAAAGTGACTTCTCCGGTGCGAACCTGGGCCATGGCGGAACCTCATGAGGTGAAATGATCAGGCAGTTGTTCTAGGGAAACAACCGGCCAACCACATCCCCGCCGGCAAGATTGGTTCGCCTCGTCAGGCGCTGGCGCATTCGCGGTCGAGTTCGGGGCTACGGAAGACAGGGTGCGTCGTGATCATCCGGCGCAAGAGTTGTCCCAAGGTCATTCCGTGCCTGCGCGCCTTGCGTTCCAGCATCTCGGCCTGTGCCTGGGGCACCAGCAAAGACAACTCGGTTACCTCGGCACCGCATTCCAGTCGAAAACTTTCAGCTTTCTTCAACATGTCCGGCTCCCCCTGCGAGAGGAACAAGCCGCCTTGATACAGAGGAAAATACCCGACCGTAAAGAAGTGAACACGGCTGTTCCGAAGCAAGATTAGTCCAAGAATGCGGAATACGCAAGAGATTCCGTCAATAACGGTCGCAACACGCCTCAGCCGTCAAAACCCCGGCGCGAATATCCCTGCGCGTCGATCACCGCGCCCCAGCGGCGGCTGATCTCCCTGCCCAAGCCCTCTCCCAACTCCTTGAACCTGTTGGTTTTATAACCCGACCTCCTGGCCACCACATCCCGCATGCGTGGCTCGACCGTTTCAAAAGATCCCAGTTTGAAATGCGCGTACAACCGCCGCAATGTTTCAACCGGGTCGGCCACGAGATTCTCGTATCGGCACTCGGCCCATTGTTCCTTGGGAACTAGCCCGCGGGTGGCGTCCAAACGCCGGTGCATGTGAAGGAACACCTCGAACACCCTCTCCTCCAAAAGATCCTGCCGGGCTTTTTGCAGCCCATGGGCGCGAGACAGCGCCCTCCACAGGTGCACGGTTGAGGGGTAAAGGTCGAAGGGATCGCGCACCACATGAATGAATCGGGCCTTGGGAAACAATCTGAGCAACGCGGGAATCCGCCACGTGTGCGTGGGCGATTTGAGCACCATCCGGCCCGGCTTGGCGGTGTGGGCCCGGGCCAAAAATCCCAGCAACTGACGCTCCCAGCGCCGGCGCAGGCGATGAGGCAGGGAATCGATCTCCAGTTCCGCGGCATCCCAGGACGGTTCGTTGGGAAAGGCGATGGCGCGGTAGGGGGAAGGCGCGCCGAGCATGAGCAGGGCGAACTCATCCTCCTGCGGTTTCTCCCAGCCGGTTTCCATGCCGTCCATCGGCCTTTTTTCCGGCAGCATCCATCCCAGGTATGGCTTGAACCACTTCTCCGTCAGCAAAAAGTGGTTGGGATCCATGCAGCGGTAAGTGGTGGGGTAGGAGTGGGCCGGGTCCTCGATCAGCAACTCATGCAGAAGCGTTGTTCCCGTGCGCCAGTGGCCGATGATGAAGACGGGATCGGCGGGCAACCCCGATTCCGATGGTTCCTCCCAGGCATCCTGAAGGTGTCCAAGGATGGAATGCAAGCAGCTGACGGTGCTCGCGACGAGGCAGATTCCGAGGTACTTCGGATGAACCCGAAAACCTGCCCGGGCCAGCATCCCCCACCAAGCGGGAGCGCTGCACCCATGCCACATCCTCGGCGCGTACGGCCTTGAATCGTTTTCAGGCGGAGGCACTCGCGCGACGCTGGACGACATGGATGGCCGAAAACCGCCTTGGATTCATGAATGAAACAACGATTCCCGCCGAAGTCCTTGTCCATGGCGGGTGAGTAGGTTAGCATAGTGAAGTCAACGACGCGGCGTGGAGCAGAGGCAGCTCGCCAGGCTCATAACCTGGAGGTCGTAGGTTCGAATCCTGCCGCCGCAATGACAGGGGGAGTGCCATCAGGCGCTCCCCCATCCATTTTGTTGATGGCTTTACATTTCAAGATTTTTTAATGACTTGCCATCAT
>JAGWVO010000344.1 GCA_018970845.1 Planctomycetota bacterium | reverse complement strand
AGGAATGAGATCAGTGCAATCGCGATCATCGGCGTTCCTCCCCAAGGTGATCATCGGAAGGAAACCACGGTTGCCTTCAGCCTGCCCATCACGCGGAGCACCGGAAGAAGCGGCGCCAGGCTCGGCGCTTCCGACCAGGTGGTGTCCGCCACCTTGACATGCCCGGGGCCGATTTTTCCCTCGCCCATCGTGGCGTCCAATCCACGCCACCCCCCGTCGCAGTAAACCTCGGTCCACATGTGGAATCCGAGCGCTGGTTTTCCGGAGGCACGGTCGATGATATAGACCAACCCCAGCGCCGTGCGGGCGGGAATTTGCCTGGCGCGGCACAGCGTGGCCAAAAGCATCGCGTGCTGCCGGCAATCGCCCTTGAGTTCGCGCGCGACCTGACCCGCGGTGGCAAATCCGATTCCGCTCGTCGTGCTCATCCGGTCGTGCACCAACCGCTCGAGCGCCTTCGCGACTTCCCATGGCTGGTTGCCGGCCGGACCGGCCGCCAGCGCGGCCACGGCCTTGTCGGCGGAGTCGAGGAAGAAGTTGGGCGCCAATGCGTCGGCGCCCGGCTTGGGAGACGGAGTCAGCGTCTCGCTGATCACCTTCAGGTCGAAAGCCTCGCCCTTCGCCTGGCCCGCCGACTGTCTCCAGTCGATGGTGAACGAGGTCGCCGGACTGGAGTCTCCGGGCAGGGTGAAACCATAAACGACTTCCGCCTTGTTGTGGATGTCGGCGACGGGCCTGTCGAGGAACACCAGCGTTTGGGATCCCAGGTCGGGCAGGGCCGCTCCGCCGGCGTCGGCCTTGCGGGCCGCCTCCTCCGGAACCCGGTACATCGTGATCGGGCCGAGGCCCGGCATGTCAACCCTCGAGCGGACAACCTCGCCGCCGTCAAGCCATTGGTCGAGCGCCGGCAGGGGCGTGGCCTGTCCGCCAATCTTGACCGGATCGCAGGCGATCTCGCACCGGACCAGTTCCTTGGGTTCGGGGGCCAGCTTGCCATCCCTTTCGATGAGGACATCGGTTTTTTCGGGGCCGATGACGCGGCCGTTGAGGACTGTCGGCACCTGCAGGGAAAGCTCGAAGGTATCCATTTTCCATGTGGCGCCGGTCTTGCCCGACTGTTCCCTGAGAATCTGGCTTTGCCTCCAAGGCCCGATCGCCGAGCCGGGAAGGGGCACGCGGCGCTCACCCGCCGTGCCTTGGCTCTTGATGACGATCGAATCGCCTTCAACGACGCCGGTGGCCCGCTGGTTTCCCTGGTCGAGGTACTGGACAATCTCCATGCGGACCAGCTTTCCGGCTGGATCCTCGACGGTTGTCTGCTCCATGCGCATGGGCACAACCTGCCCATACCGCTTGACGCGCAGGTCCATGAAAACGCGGGTCTTGTACAGTTCGGGGGGCTGGGAGGAACGCTCGACCGTGGTGTGCACCGTGCCGGCGCGTGATCCGTCGAGGTAGAACGCCGCGTCCCAGCCGTCGAGGATCGCGATGCCGGGAACTTCACCCTGGACAACCGCCGGACGCCGCCCGCAACCCGCGCCGACAACCAAGGCCAGCCAAGCCACCGCGAGGGCGACCGGCAGCCGGGCCATAAGGAACCTGATCGGGCCAAGGGACATGACTGCGTGCTCCGGCGGTGTCGGAATCCGGCATTGCGGGCTTGGATCAAGCCTTTCGCGCCATGGCATCATTGTCTAAGATAGGATTTCGTTTGGATACGGTTTCACGGGGCCAGCCATGTTCTTACCTCTCTGGGCCGATTGGATCACCTTCATCCTCAATTCGCTCATCATTTTCCTCAGCGTGATCCTGGTCTTCTTCATCCTGATACAGAGCGGCAAGGGCGGCGGGTTGGCCGGTGCCTTTGGCGGCCCGGGTGGCCAAAGCGCCTTTGGCAGCCGCAGCGCCGACCAACTGACCTGGTACACCGTAGGACTGGCGGCCGTTTGGCTTCTCCTGGTGATGTTCGTCGTGGCCTATGTTCCCCGCACGGTGATCCGCAATCAGCCGGTCTCGGAGGAGATTGTCGAGCCCGCCAGTTCCGCGCCCACGCCTCTCGTGGACCCCGCTCCCGACTCCAAGTGACGCCGATCCGATGCTGCGCAGCATGACGGGCCACGGCGAGGCCAGGACACAACTCCCATCGGCCCGCATCGCCATCGAAGTCCGTTCCGTCAACCACCGCCATCTTAAAGTGACGGCCCGCGGCCCGGATTGGTTTCAGGTCCGCGAGGCCGAGGTGGAGAAGGTGGCCCGCCGGTTCGCCAAGCGCGGCAGCCTCACCGTGCACCTCGATTGGCGGGGAGAGGGTGAATCGCCCGTCGTGGGCTTGAACCTTGCGGCAATCGATTCTTACATCGGCCTGTTGAAATCCAGGATTCCAAGTGTGCCGCCGGAAATCCTCGGCGCCGTTTTGCAACTGCCTGGGGTCGCATCCACCCAATCGGGCGAACCTATCGACCGTTCCGCCGACTGGGCCATGCTCGAACCCGTGCTGGTGGAAGCCATGGCCAGCCTCGCCGCCATGCGCCTGCGGGAGGGCGCCGCGATGCGCCGGGAATTCGTGGATGCCCGCGACCGGCTCATGGCCGAGGTCGCGGTCATCGCCGAGCGCGCCCCGAAAATCGTGGAAGCCCATGCCGAAAGACTGACCCTTCGGGTGAGGCAGGCGCTGGCCCAGGCCGGCATCCCGGCCTCGGAAACCCGGGCCGACCTGGTGCGCGAGGTCGCCGTCATGTCCGAACGACTGGACATCGCCGAGGAACTTGTCCGCATCCAATGCCACTTCGACCAGTTCCTGGCCTTATTGGATGACGAGGACTGCCCCGGCCGGAAGATCGACTTCCTGCTTCAGGAAATGCTTCGCGAAACCAACACCATGGGCAGCAAGTCGGCCGATGTCGAAGTGGCCCGCAGGGTGGTGAACATCAAGTCCATTCTCGAACAGGTCCGGGAACTGGTGCAGAATGTGGAGTGACGGCCGGGCGCCGCTCCTGGTGCTGTCCGGCCCCAGCGGGGCCGGCAAGACCACGATCCTCACCGGATTGATCCAACAGACCGGGTGGCCCATCAGGCAATCGGTCTCCGCCACCACCCGGCCGCCGCGGCCCGGGGAGGTTTGCGGGGTTCATTACCATTTCCTCGACCGCGCCGCCTTCGAGGCGGAAATTCAGGCGGGGGGGTTCCTCGAGCACGCGGAGGTTCATGGGCACCTCTACGGAACGCTCGAGCGCACGGTTGAAGCCAACTCCCGCGACGGGCGGGCCACCGTTTTGGCCATCGATGTCCAGGGATTCCGAAAGGTGCGAGGCCGCAGGCCCGTCGATTCCTCCGTGTTCGTGAGCGTGCCAATGCCCGAACTGGAAAAGCGGCTCAGGCTGCGGGGCATGGATTCGGAGGAGACGATCGCCCGCCGGCTGGCCAACGCCCGCGGTGAATTGGCCGCGTCGGGTGAGTACGACGAGATCCTTGAGAATCGTGAACTTGAAGCCGCGATCGAAAAACTGGCCATGATTTGGGAAAGGTTCTTCCACAGGGGAGCCTGAGTCCGGTTATAATGCTTTTTTGCCCGGAGGTTGACGCGATGCATGACGACCTGAAGGAAGAATCGATCGTTGACAAGGTGGGCGGCCGCTTTAAGCTTTCGGCCCTCATCCAGAAGCGAATGGCCGAACTCATGCGGAACGCCAAGCCGCAGGTCGACTATCGCGGGCCCGATCGCCTCGGGCTCATCATTGAGGAAATCAAGCAGGGCAAGATCGTCCTCGATACCAGCACCGCCAGCAAGCAAAGCGTGCTGGGGGCCCAGGAGGCCGTGAGGCGGGCCATGGCGGGCGACATTTCCGGCGACCTTTCCGCGGACTGACCCATCGATTCCCCCGGAGTCGGGACAATCATGAGCGGCGGCCTTGCGGCGCCGCCCGGCGATGAAGCGGGTGGCGCCGGCTACAGCAGGCTGAGTCTCCTGGCCGTCGCAAGCTTCGGCTTGGGCGCCCTCACCTCCGTTGGGTTGGCCCTCGGGTTCGCGGTCGCCCTGCTCAGGGATGTCAGCTTTCTTCTA
>JAGWVO010000343.1 GCA_018970845.1 Planctomycetota bacterium | reverse complement strand
TGGGAGGCTGGCGGGTTCTTTTTGAGGAACTCGCCGCCCTTGCGAAGGTTTTCATTGCTGGGACGGGTTCCCAAATAGAGCCGGCAAAGCATGCCAACGGCGGTCATGGCAGGAGAGGCGCCACCAGCTTTTTCGTATCCGTAGTATCCTGTTTTGGTGTCAAGGACCGAATCAAGGAATCTTTCGACCAACTTGTATCGCTCAGGGGCCACTCGCAGGCCCGCCATCTGGGCGCTCTTGAGAGCCATGAACATCCAACCTGTCACGGATGTGTCGCCTGGCTGCTTGGGAGAGTAACGCCAACCACCTCCTGAAGGATCCTGAAAATCAATGACATACGCAATCGCCTTTTGGGCCGAGGCGCGAAGGAGCGGGTCGGATGTCATGCCGGCGGCCTCGCACATCGCGATGGCAGCCAGGGAGTGGCTGTAAGGCTCGCTACTGAAGGCACCGGTCCTTTTGTCCTGCTTGGCCATCAGATAGTTGAGCCCCTTCTGGACTTGGGCGTGATACGCGGCCTTTCCGCCCTTGCCGGAATCTTCTTTTTCCTCGATCTTCTCGCTGTTGGGCTTATGGGTGATTCCAGCGGCGAGCATGGGGAGCAAACCAAAGGCGGTTCCACCCACCCTGCTGTCGCGCTTGCCCGCCTTGTTGCATCCACAAGGCCTGCCATTTGGAAGAACATGGGCGTCCATGGCCCATGAGCCATCTGGCAATTGGTGGTTGGCAAGCCAACGCAGTCCACGGGCCACCGACGCCTCAGAAATCTCACTTCCACCACCCATGGTGAGCGCCGCTTTCTTGCCACCACCCGAGCGGCCAGCAATGCCACCAACAGCCAAGGCTCCGCTCAAGCCTCCTGTATTGAGCACACCGCCGCCCAGATCCCCTGCGGCATCAGCTTGAAGGCCGGCAAAGGTATTGGAGTTCACACCAGGAGGCGGTGGGATTGATGATTCATTCATCACCGGAGTGGCTTCCGCTGCAACACCAACCGGTTCATTTTCCATGACGGGCGCGGCAACATTGTCGTTGGAAGGCATCGGATCGTTGGCGGCCAAGTCCCTGTCTGGATCGCCGACATCCTCAAAAAAATCTTCCTTCTTCTCTTCCAATTTTTGCGCTACGGCATCTTCAATGCCTCCCTCGTCGGCAACTTCATCAACGAGGGGACTGGGGGTCAGATAAAGAATGACGAGAAGAAAAAGATGAAGGAGAAGGCTGCTGCCCGAGGCGATCGCCACTGTCATCCAGGAAGACATGATCTTTCCTCCATCACTATGCCTTCATCCTATTCCAAAAATACGCCGGATAAAAGCAACAAAATGACATTACCATCGGCTAATGATTGGACGGATTCGCACCGTTTCCAGTTCCCGCTTCCTGCTGGAACGGAAAGGGATTGTCCTGCCCCCAATCCGAAACTGGCGGTTTGCCTAGCGACAATCGAGTTTCAGCCTCACGCATTCTGGCTCGAAATTTCCTGTCGGATCGACCAAGCCACCAACCCATGAGCGCTCCCAAGCCAATTGTTCCAATAATCAGCGTGAAAAAAATCGGCAACAAATCCCTCGTCCATGCCCCTGCATCGACATCCTCCTTTTTTCCGATGTTGGCAAGTTTCATTCCCGGCCCCATGAGCAGAGGGGCTTCACGGATTACCCGGTTACCATCTTTGGTTTGGGCTGATGCATACTGATATACTTTGTAAAAAAAGCCAGCTAAAGAAACCTCGACATCCAACTCTTCGGCGGGTTCCAAGCCTTTCGGCAGCGAAGCCACCAAAGCGCAAACCGGATGGGCCCCGTATTGATCCTGAAAAATCCATGCTTCGTAGATTGTGCCAATGCCGAATTTCTGAAGTTCAGGATCAGGGGGCAAAGCCCTGAGCCTCCTGACATGACCTTGCAACTTCACCACTTTTCCACGCCATTTGGCGGGCCGATTCATCAAGTCATTGCGATTTGGCGTTGGGCCGGGATGTTTTTCAAACGCCTCAAGGAAAGTTCTTGCCGCCATGGACATCATGTAAAGGTAGGAAGCCGACTCGGCATCCTCGATCGGCCTCCGATCCCTGGCCTGATCGATGAGGATGTCCACCAAGGATGGGACAACCGACCCATCAAAAAATTCGAAGGCCCCATAGGCATGGCCCACATGGAGCAAACCGAGATGCCGAACCAATCCAAGGTCGGCTTCTCCTGATATTTGGCCGAGCGCCGCGGCAAAAATCGTGGAAGGAACAACCCCGGGCGGCGGAATGACCTTCCATAATTGAAGACCTCGTTCACCAGCCCATTCGAGGCCCATGATGAGTTTCACGCCGGCCCAATCATCGCCTAGGCAACCGCCAGCGATCAGGCTGGCGGCGTGAATTGGTTCTGGGGCAATCACTTGGCCTTGGGCTTTGACTGGAAAAGCAGCGGCAAAAAGCAACAAAGCTGCCGCATGGTTCCAGATCGCAGGAAGCCGGGGGATGATACTCACGCTTCCTCCGGCAGCTTCGCTAATTACCCGAGTCGAGTGGCCTCTGAAGAGCGATCACGGCTTTGGTGGGGTCCCCGGCAGTGACTTTGGCCACATTTCGACACGCGTCAATGGCCCGGGACACGAACTCCCAGCGAACAGAACTGTAGACTTGAAACTTGATGTTGATGCCATCCTTGCCCTTGGCCTCACCGGAAGACTCTCCAAAGTGCAGCTTGAAGGCCGGCTCAAGACTTTTGGCAATTTCCGGGGCAACTGTCTTGCTGAAGTATTCCCGTGAACCCTGCCTTTCTTCGGGAATATCAATCGCATTTCCGGAAACACCGGTGCCCTTGAATTCGACTTTGCGCAAATCCCCCGTTTGGTTGGCAATGAGTGTGATGGTCAAATCGGCTTCGAATTTGGGGGGAGCATCTTCGGGCGGTTTGTCCGGTGGCTTGGCCGCTGACAGTTTCTTGCTGTCGTCAGCGGGAAGGCTGAATGGTATTTCGGTCTCCTCACCAACAGGAGGCTTGAATGTCATGATGAAAAAGAACAGCAGCTGAAATGTCATGTCCAGCATCGGAGTGATGGGAATCGCAGGTTCAGCCATCGGCGGGAACTTGTTCCCATGCCCCTTTTTGTGTCCACCCTCATGCTGGTTGACCGGCGGAGGCATCCCAAGGCTTGGCAATTGAGGCTGGGAAACTCGCGACGCCGGTGTTTGCTGGGGCGCGGATGGCGCCGGAGCAACAACTGGGGGGGCAGCCGTGCTGGAAGCGGTCGCTGGAGCTTGGGCAGAGGGCGCCAGGGGGGCTACGGGTTGAGCCTGCGGAGCCGGAGGCGCAACCTGCTGGTTGGAGGAAGGCTGCGCGGCTGTGGGAGGAGCTTGGGGTGCCGCACCAACGGGAGAGATGGCCAATACTTCCAAACCTCGCTGCCCGGCGGTCTGCCGAACGGCGGCCTCCGTTTCGCCCATGAGCGAACCTTCGAAAACCTGGCCGGTCTTCGGGTTCTTGAGTGTCACCTTGAATTGCTGTTGGGCCATGCCTCACCAATCACCTTTGTCTTGCACGGAGCCGGATGCCTATTTTGCCCCCGGAGTTGGGATCATCACGCCGTAAGTGAGATCCTTAAACTGATTGTTTCTGCATACCTCGGCCAACGCGTGGACATCCTGATATTCGACATTCCTGTCCGCCCGTATCCTGACCTTTTTGAGAACCTTGTTACCCTCGGCATCCTTGGGCAATTCCTGATAGGCATCGCGTAGCCAGCCGGAAACATCGCTGATGCGGTCAGCGTTTCTACGACGGCCGCCCTTGCGAAGGTACAACGGATCGGCCCTGCCCTGAGTCACAACCATGGCTTCGCCGGGCTTGAAACTCTCGTTGGCCATGGCGATCTCCTGGGCGCTCCCCTTGAAGAGGTTGAACAGCCTTTCAACTTCCAAATAGCGGGCATCACCCAGTTGCGCCTTGAGACCCACCTTTTCAGGGCCAATAAATCTGAGAACCGTGGGATCCCAAGCGATCATGTTGAGGATGATGGGCGTATCCACGCCCTTGGCTGGGCGCCTTGCCTCCTGATTGTCAGGAACCTGAATCT
>JAGWVO010000342.1 GCA_018970845.1 Planctomycetota bacterium | reverse complement strand
GACCCCCTGGCGCTGGATGGGATTCCCCTTTCGGATGCGAACCTCACAAAATCCCAAACAACGAGAAAATAACTGGCAAAACCCATCCTGCTGATGATTCCTAGTTCGTGCTCCAATCGTTCGGTTACTTCCTTCGACGGGCTGTCGCCATACCTTCCCTTGATTCCCTCAAGGCACAACTCCCTCAGGAATGTCTCTGGTTTCTTTCCCAAGGGCGGGACAAAAACAGGAAAGTGCCTTTTCTTGAAGTCCAGTTCGATGTGGACCATGTCGGCGATTTCCTGGCTTCTGGCCACCGCCTCGGCCTGCCCGGGAAACAGCGAGTACATCTCCTCCGGGGACCGAATGTAAAATTGGTCAGAACCATAGCGAAGACGATTTTCGTCCTTGAGCGTCCTACCCGTGTTGATGCACAAGAGGACCTCATGGGCTGGCGCGTCCCCTTGCGAAAGGTAGTGGGCGTCTGAAGTCGCGACCAACGGCAGGCCGAGTCGATTGGCGATCCTTATGGCGCCTTCGGCTTGTTGCTGCTGGATTTCCAATCCGTTGTTCTGGATCTCGATGAAGAAATTCCCGTGGAATTCTCGCGCGAACCATTCAGCCACCTCGCGAGCCTTGTCCTCCTGATCCTTGAGGATCAGTTCACTGAACTCGCTCGATGCGCAACCGCTCAGGATCAGCAACCCATCCGAATGATCCTTAAGCGCCTCCTTGTCGATCCTTGGGACATAGTGGTATCCCTCAAGGAACGCCAGGGAAGCCAACTTGATCAAGTTGCGAAAACCAGTGGAATTTTTGGCCAATACCGTGAGGTGGAAACCGGCGTCGCCCCGTCTTCTGGCTTCGCGCGCGTCGCGTTTTCCAGGCGCCACATAGGCTTCATACCCAATCACCGGATTGATTCCACCCTTGTGGCACTCCTGGTAAAACTCGATCGCCCCGTACAAGTTTCCGTGGTCGGTCAAGGCAACGGCATTCATTCCCCGGGACTTCACTGTCGCGACAAGCTCCGGCAGGCGACTGGCCCCATCAAGGAGGCTGTAATGACTGTGGCAATGAAGGTGTGCGAATCGTCCTGCTGGCATGGGGAGAATCCTTTCCCGGGTTCAGGGTCGATCAATTGTTCAACTGTTGTTTTGATCTTCGCCTGGTCGAGGTGATCCGGCCACACGGATGTACCGGGCCATCGCCATCTGAACGGCCTGCAGGCGAAGCCATGCATCTGGCCTCAATTGGGCGTCGCCGGATTCTGACATCCTTGCTGTTTCGTTGGTCAATCCGAGGTGCCAATGCAGGAAATCAAGAATCTCGACAAGGCGCGCGGACTGTGAAGGTGTCAAACCCTCGGGAAGCGGGGGCAATTCCCATGGACCCTGATATACCGATCCCGACTTTGAACTGATCGGTTCCTGACCGAATTTTTCCCACGGATTTCCACTTTGGGTCTGATCTCCCCACGGTGCGGTCAAATGTTTGTCAGTCTTCAAGTCCGGGGGAATCGTCCCGATCGTGGCCCCCTGGACGGAATCGGGCCGATCAACCGCGGGCCTTCTTTCACCTGGCCAACGCCCCATTCTTTCCTCGATTTCCTTGGGAGAACCAAAAAGAAGAAGGGATCTTCCGATTTGTATTCGATCACCGGGAAGCAACCGCCGGATTTGGACCGGTTGGCCATTGACCCGGGTACCATTGGTGCTGTCCAAATCCGCGAGAACCGTGTCACTCCCGTCCTGGACAATCTTGGCATGAAAACGGCTTACACGATCATCGTTGAGCCTGACGGCGTTACCTTCCTCGCGCCCGATTGAAAATGGGGTGCGAAGGTCTCGATGGGAGATACCCTTGTCAAAGCCCTCCAGAACATGAACCGTCACCGATGGCACGCCTGTTCCCCAGTTCCATTTTTATCAACTATATCTTTAGCTTACTTTACTTGGATCGCCATCGGAATTCAAAATACGATTCAAGGTGTCAGCAAGCGAAATCCCCACATTCAAAGGCACCGGACGAATCATGGGCATGGATCTCAACCAGGTTTCCTGACGCTTGGCAAACTGGCAAGTTTCCTGAACAATTCGTCGGATAATTTCCTCCCTTGCGAGACCAGATTTGGAGCCTTCACAAAGGGTTCTGTATCCAAGGGCGGAAACAGATTGGGGGCCAAAAGCGTCTTGTTGAGATAGGCTGATGGCTTCGTTTTCCCAGCCGATTTCAAGCATTTTGCAGACTCTTTCGTTAATGCGGCTCCTTAGTGTCGCCCTTGGCCACGCAAGCCAAATCCAACGGTTGGGCGGAATGGGATGGACATTCATCGCCGCGCCCCAATCCGGTCTGCCGGATGAAATGGGCCGTCCGGTCAACTCCCAAACCTCCAACGCTCGAATGATTCGCCTGGAATCCGTCGGATGAATTTTCCTGGCCGCGATTGGATCAACCTCCCGCAACCGGGCATGGGCGGCTGCGGATCCGCGCAATTCGATTTCGTGCTCCCACTTCCTCCTCAAGGCCGGATCTCCGGCGGGATGACTTGGAAGGCCAAAAAACAGGGCCTTCCAATAAAGCCCAGTGCCACCAACGAGGATCGGCACTTTCCCCCGGCTCAATATTTCACCCAAGCATCGTGTGCACAGGGAAAGCCAATCCGCGACGCTGCTTCCCTCCCGCGGATCAAGGATATCGATGAGGTGATGAGGTATCCTGAGCCGTTCAGCAACGGTTGGTTTGGCCGTGCCAATATCCAACTGACGGAAAATTGTCATCGAATCAACAGCGACTATTTCTCCATTGATCCTGTCCGCCAATACCATGGACATCTCACTCTTGCCGCTTGCCGTGGGCCCGGCAATGATCCAGCTTCGCTCAAGAAATGTCATGACAGTTTGGTTCATGAGCGCATTATTCACATGTCACCCAAGCCTTGGAATGAAAAGATGCCTCAACATGAAGGTGCTTCAAATCGTTGGCGGCAAATCAGGCCGTTTCCAAATTCAGTTCCGCGCTTGGCGTTCATTGATTTCGATGGCACGCTTTCCTTGATACGCGCCGGTTGGATGCCGATCATGCGCGCTCAGATGTTCAAAGCCATCAGGCCGCTGGATCATGTTGAAACCGATGGCGAATTGATGGACCGGATTGAAACATGGATCCAGGAAAACAATGGAAAACCAACCTGGCGCCAGATGGAACGACTGCACCTTGAAGTTGAAGGCCGAAACGGAGTCAGCCACGGCTGGAAGGAACACTTGAGGGAATTCAGCAACCAACTGATGGCCCTTGTGAATCCCATCAAGGACAAGCTACGAGCGAAATCCATCAATCCATCCACTGTTTGCGTCCCCGGGGCGCATGAGTTGCTGAAATGCCTGCAACTCAAGGGGATGGAACTCCACCTTGTGAGTGGAACAGCCTTGGAGGATGTGGTCGAGGAACTGGAACTGTTGGGCCTTTCAGGTTTTTTCCAAGGCAGGGTTCATGGACCGACACCGGCAAACCCCGATTTTTCAAAAAGCCATGTGCTTGAGGCGCTTGTTCCTGATCCGGCGGAAAGAACCAATGTCTTGGGAATCGGCGACGGCCCGGTGGAAATTTCACTGGTGGCCCAAAACGGCGGCCTTGCCGTTGGTGTCGCGAGATCAGAATGCGGAACGCGGCTTGATGCCGGGGTGGCAAAACTATTGGGTGAATCCGGAGCCCATGCTCTCGTCCATGATTTCAAGGATGCCAGTAAATTCATCGCTTGGCTTTGGTCTCGCCTAGGCGAATCACCTTGAGTTCCCGGGAATCACGAGCGATCAGATTGCCGCCGGCAATCGCGCACGGCGACCAGCATGGGCCAGTCATCAGGGGCCATGAACCGAGTTCGCCTGGTCCGCTCGTGGATGGTTGAAGCAGAGAAAGCGATCCGTCCTCCCGCAGCGCAAGCAACTTGTTCCCGGTGGTTCCAAGCCATCCTGCACCCATGCCAGGTTTTTTCCAGAGAACTTTGCCGGAGTTGATTTCGACGGCTCGAAGTTCGGTGCCCTCCTCTTGCCGCCCATGAAATCCAACCAGCAGTCCGTTACTCACCAGTGGCGTG
>JAGWVO010000341.1 GCA_018970845.1 Planctomycetota bacterium | reverse complement strand
GTCCCTTTTCCCGCGTGAACCGCTTCCTGCGATCCCGGGGGCTTCCACCGGTTGATTGGTCGCTGTGAAAATGAGTTGAATACTAGGCCTTGCGTCCGCCGCGGCGCGCGGGATCCTTGCTCATGAGCCGGGTGGACAGTTCCGCCATGTCCTCGGGGAGGTCGGGGCGCAGCGCCCGCGGATCGGGAACGGGCGCGTCGAGGTGCTGGTCCTGCACCTCGGCGGGAGTGGTTCCCTTGAACGGCACCGAACCGGTGGCCAGGTGAAAAATGGAACAGCCAAGTGCGTAAAGGTCGGCCCTGCCGTCGATGTCCGCCTTGCCCATGACCTGTTCGGGAGCCATGTAGTGGGGTGTTCCCACGGCAAGTCCCCGTTCCATCGCCTGCTGCTCGCGGGCATCCGCCGCCCACAACGCCAGTCCCAGGTCGCTCACCTTGAGGTTGCCCTGCCCGTCGATGAACATGTTGCCGGGCTTGATGTCGCGGTGCACGACTCCCTTGGAATCGAAATAGGCCAGGCATTCCATCGCCTGCCTGGCGACCCGCCTCAGAAGCGCCGGGTCGAGCGGCCCGCGCTTGGCCAGCAACTGTTCGGCGGTCGGCACCAAGACGGCTTCCATGGCGCACCACGGATGCCCGCACGATAGTCCGGCATCATGGATGGCCACGAGAGTTGGATGCGCCAGGGCGGCGGCGCGCCGGTTCGAGTCGACAAACGACTTGACCGCGTCCGGCCGGGCGGAGGCCGCGTCATCAAGGACCTTGAGCGCCACCATCCTGTTGAGGGAAACCTGGTTCGCGTGAAAGACAATCGATGTGCTGCCCTTGCCAAGCCGTTTTTCCAGGCGGAAGCCGGGAACAGGCGTTCGAAGCCAATCCGCCATTTCCCCCTTGATCCGCTTGGATTGCCCGTTGGTGAGCACGCGGTTGGAGACGCATCGGGCCAGGAAAGGCTCGGGGCCCGCGGGTTCCCCCTTTTGGCCCAGCGCCAATTGCAAGTCTTCAGCCTCCAGCAACTTGCGGTCGACCAGATGGCCGGCGAGGCGCTCCTCCAACTGGCGGGGAGTGGCGGGAACGCCGAACCAGATATCAGGCGCGGCTGTGGGAACGGGCTGGCGTGGAGCGGACATTTACCAAACCTTCATCAACCTGATTGAACGGGACGGTTGCGGGGTGGGCGGGTCTTTCAATAGAATATCTCATGAGATCGGTCGGGACAGTCCACTGGCCCCAGACAACCGGTCTTTGCGGCCCCTTTGAGGCCCATTGGCCATCCCGATCGACCGGGGTGCGGGATGCACCCCCGTGGCGGTTTTTTTGAAACCGGGTCGAGCGAGGATCCTCCATGTCCACGGGTTCCAGTTCCCTAGACGGCAGCGTGCTGGTCCTGAACCGGATGTTCATGGCCGTTCATGTGATTTCCGTGAGGCGCGCCTTCACCCTGCTCACCAAGGACGCCGCCGAGGTGGTGAGCCAGGAGGAGGAAGACGGACAGTTCGTCTCCTATGACTTCAAGTCGTGGCGGGAACTATCCGAATACAAGGCCCGCCATTTCAGGAGGGAACAGGACGACTGGATCAGAACGGTTTCCTCGGAGATCCAGGTTCCCCGCGTGATCCGGCTGCTTCATTACGAGCGGCTGCCCCGCCAGGTCGTGAAATTCAACAGGCGCAACATCTTCGCCCGTGACAACAACCTCTGCCAATACTGCGGCAAGCGGTTCCCCACCGGCGAATTGAGCCTCGACCATGTGGTGCCGCGCAGCCAAGGCGGTGCCAGCACTTGGGAAAACATTGTCTGCGCCTGCGTTTCCTGCAATGTGAAGAAGGGCGGAAGAACCCCGAGGCAGGCTTCGATGGCCCTGATCCGAAAGCCTGAAAAGCCACGGCGTAGCCCGCTTTTGAGGCAGAAAATGACCAACCAGAAGTACCAGTCGTGGTCTTCGTTCCTCGACAACGCCTATTGGTCGGTCGAGCTTTCCTGAGGCTGGGCGGTTGACGCCAGCCTCAGCCGGTCGCTTTCCGCCAGGATTTTCTCCCTGTCATCGAGGTCGACGCCGTCAAGCACGGTGTCGTCGATGAATCGCTTTTGCCATCCCGGTTCCCATTCCGGGCCCAGCACATCGACTACGGTCGGGTGAACCTTGGGAGTCTCGGGAGACCCAAAGTAGCCATGCACCTCGACGGCATGCCGGCGGTACTCGGGATAGTTCATCAGGAACGAGTGAAGGCTCCTGAGCCTGTAATGGGGAACCGAGGCAAACAGGTGATGAGGCAGGTGATAATCCTGTCCCATTGGAAAAATGGCGAACCTCAACAGCGGATTCAGTTCAAACACGCGGGTGTTGCTGATCCATCCGAATCCGCCGTTTCCATGCTGCACGACCTGCCTGAGGATCATGAAGAAACTGAAGGATGTGAACAGGGGAAGCACCCAAAGCAGGAGGTAATAAAAGGGTACCCACGGATTACCTGTCGCCACCGAGACGCCGCCCAGAACTCCCCACACCAGGCAAATCACGGAAACCCGCAGGCTGGTGGTCACCTTGGGACTGACGGGTGGATGAAGCCGGGAACCGGCGAAGTATCGCCCCGGCAGCGGCAGGAAGATCATCCATGCCAGGGCGATGGCCGCTGGCGAAGCCAGCGCCAACCAGGGAATTTGCCAGAACGAAGCCGCGAGGATGCAGCCGATCGATGGGAACACAAGGAGCATTCCGATCCTCACGGCCATGAGTGAGGGGCGCTTTTCGGGATCGTAATAAGGACTGTCGCCTGACCCCGTGGCGTTGAATTGCGCGCGGACCAGCAGGAAACGGATCACATTGGGCAACCAGGCCTGCGCCAGGAGGAAGCGGACGAAGCGTTCCCGGGAGACGGGAAAACTGAGCCAGTGACCGCTGGCCTTGAGTTGGAAGACATCGGGATCCCTTTGGGGATCGTTCACGAACTGGTGGTGGGCCAGGTGCTGGAGCCGGTAAAGGTGGGTGGAACTGTAGAGGGGAAACAGGCAAAAAATGTCGGAGACGAGTTCATTGAAAACCCTGTTTTTCAAAAGGATAAAGTGCGATCCCTCATGCGCCAAACCGCTGAGTTGGTGCTGTCCCGCTCCCACCATGACGACCGCCAGCATCACGACCGGGATGTTCCAGGCCCAATGAAGCCCCATCGAGGGCCTGAATTCGATGAAAGCGACGGCGCCCGCGATGACCATGGCGAGGTACAGCCAAGTTCGGGCGAGGTATGCCAGGTTGGTGTGATTATCGGTGGAAAGGAACTGCCTGAGATTTTGCTTGAAGGCGGGGTCCTTGAGCGCCTGGTTCAGGTTTTCCTCATCGGTCGCAAGGCTCATTCGGCTTACTCCGGCGCATTATCCTCCCTAATTTACCGGACGAATGAGCCATCATGAAACACGACGAACCTGAAAAGCGGTGCCGTGCCGCCTTCCCATGTGAGTTTGTGAGGGAGGTTCAGGCCGAAACCCTGATTCCCGCGTTGGCTTGGGCCGCGGCGGCCTCCTGAAGCCTCCTGTCGGCGTTCTTGGCCGCTTCCAGATAGGCTGCAGCGCGATTTTGATCCCCCCGGGCGGCGGCCTCCCGAGCGGCCTCAAGCAGTGAGCGCGGATCGTTGGGGTTGATCATCGGTTGGGTTGGCGCGCTCTGGGCGATCGCGGGCGCGGGTTGGGGTTGCGGGATGGCAACGGGTTGCGGAACTGTTTGCTGCGGCTGGGTTTGAGGTGTTTGCTGGGTGGCTGCCGGAGATGCGAAAAGGTTCTGGGCATGTCCCTTGTGAACGGTGAAGAAATCCCGGAACAGGTTGGCTTGTTCGGCCTGTCCGGTCAAGACGGTCACGTTGTCGATGCCGTCGGGGTCTCCTTGGGCGCCCGAGCGCGCCGCCCCCACGGCCAACATATTGTGATCAACCAGAAGGTGGGTTCCCACCACGGGCGCATGTTCGGGATCGAAGTAGAGCGCCGCTCCCGCCTGCCTGAGCATTTCGCATTCGCCGGGGCAGACCTTCGGGGCCGCCGGGTCGATCAGCAACTCGACGAGGGCGCCTCTCTTGCTGGCGCTGATCAATGC
>JAGWVO010000340.1 GCA_018970845.1 Planctomycetota bacterium | reverse complement strand
TTCTCCTGTGTTGCACAGAATGTTGCACAGTTTATCCCGCATTCGCGGGAAAGCGGGAGACATTGTTGGATTGTGATTTGATAATATGAAAAGAAAAACCCCGGTTTTTGCCGGGGTTTTTGGGGTTCCTGTTTTGTTTTCCGACTACACCCGACAGGATTCGAACCTGTAACCTGCGGTTCCGTAGACCGCTGCTCTATCCAGTTGAGCTACGGGTGCCTGATCCTTGACATTAGTTGGCACTTGTGGGGCTGTCAAGGAACCGGCTTGGCTTAAATACTTGAGCCGAAATCGAAATTATTTTGTGTCTTCCGACGGTCCAGCCCGGTTGGGAAAATCGATCCGCGCGCGACGAAAGCGACAAGCCAGACAACATGATCAAGCAATTTTAGCCCAGTGAATTGATTGCATGGAAGGAAATTGTGGGCAAGGCTTGGCCGGCCCTGAAAAGATCATCAGGAGGATGACGACATGACAAGGATTGCCTTGAGCTTGGTGATTGCCGCTGGATTTACCAGCATCGCCCTGGCTCAAAACCCGGCGCCCCAACCGCCCAGACCATTGCCGGCGCCAACGCCGATGCCGACTCCCATGGCACCCGCTGCCACCCCCATCCAGCCTGGAACCATCCCGGAGCCAACCCCGATTTACTCCACGCCGGGAATGACTCCGTATGACTTGTACCCGCCCAAGCTTCCTCCGTATGCTTGGCCAACCTATGCTCCCTACAACAATTTTTCACGGGTTGGATGCCCTGAATATTATCCCGCCGACGCCTTTCCTTTCATTGGTCCGGTTTCCCCGTTCCCCAAGGTTCCGCCGGGATGGCGCTCCGTGAAACTCGAATGGAACGATGGGTTTTGGTACTTCAGCAAATTGGCGACGAAGCACGACTACTGGCGCCTCCGTTATTGGTGAGAATCAGTCGATCGATTGCCAACCACGGGCGGAGACTTCATTGTTTCCGCCCCGTTCGTTTTGATGAAAATAAGACATTGCGGAGATTTTCGACGGTACCGAGAGTTTCCATGCGATTACCCGCCAGCGCGATCACCTCGGCACCATTCCAAGGAACAACCGATCGCCGAGCCACGCTCCCGCCAGCCGCGTTTATCGAATAAGCCGGCAGCATCAATCGGTTTTCCATGAAAACGAAGCATGGCGCCATGCCGTGTCCGGGAATCGGAACAGCGGGGTGGCGATGTCCATGGACCACGGGAAAAGGCCCGGACTCGCCATGATGGGATACATGCCAGCAACCTAGCCGATGTCCTTCGGGAAGAATCGGAAACGGGCAGGCTCTGAGCCCAGTGTCATGGTTTCCAGGCACAAGGCCAGACACGGATATTTTTCGGTCGAGGGCCCATGACGAGAATGCGTCGAGCAGACCCGTCGTTCCACGTTCCATCAGATCGCCAGCTATCAGCAGGGCCGCGGGAGCCAGTTCATTCCAGGCACTTTCCAAATCAGCCAATTCCTCCGCCAATGTCTCAACGGGGACGGATTCATTGGCGGTTCGGCGAATGGCAAGGTATCCAATGTGGAGATCTGCCACCACCATTGTCGCCGTTGGTTCATGAAGGGCCAGTCGTCGATGGTCTAGCCACCATTCGCCACGCCTCAAGCAGAAACTCCCATGATTTTCCTTCTCAGGTTCCTGAGGGCATCCTCAGGTGATTCAGGGGCCAATTCCGGACCTTGTCCGAGCTGTGTCCAGTGCCTTGTGAAAGGCGAAGGGCAGGGGAGCCAGCGTACCTTGGCTGGCAAGCTTGCGACATGGTCAAGCCAAGCCAGTGCCGCGGCAGCATCGATCGATGTGGTCAGGATTTCACGAAGCGCCTGACGGGCCAAAACGAATCCCGGTGCGCGACGAAGGCAGTGATCGTATAGCCGGCGCGCGACCCAACCGCCACCACCAACCTTGGGGGGTCGCGAGGCCTTGTTCTTGTGTGGCAACCTCGGTGTCATCAGTGCCGTGACCGCAATTTCCTGAAACCTCCTGCGGACCAGGTCTGAGGGAGCCACAGCTTCCTCGAGGTCGGCCAAGGCGTTTTCCGGTTTCAGAATATTCCTCAACCATTCGGCTGGCTGCCCGGGTGGATGTTCCAGTCGAAACGCCAATCCGAGGTCCGCGACCATGGATTGGCCAGCGGTATGACGGTTTCGAGCCAACCGGCGCGCCATCAACCTTGCGATAGCCTCGTTGCCAGCCCTATTGAGCGGTGTGTGCATGGCCAACATCCACTCGTCGCCGCACGGTGATATTTCAGCTAACACGCAATTTGCATTGGGTATTTCCCCATGCCGATCCTGTGACATGAAATATTCGGCCAAAACGGAGGATTCGTTTGGGGGCAGTTGGTGCCTTTGCGCCAGCCAACTTTCCAGCAGGGAAGGGTTTTCAGCAATGATTCGGGCGGCTTCTTCCCGAAGCGTTTGAAGATGGGAGGCCAGCAAAGGTGACAATGGCAACGGTTCGCCAGTCCATCGTGGTGGTGAAGCCAGCCTTGAAGCTTCAATGACTTCAACATCCGGGCCTGAAAGGCGCGACACCTGCACGCATTTTCCCTCGAGAAGGAATCGGTCTCCCGCTCGCAGAGCGTCAGCATAAGCTGGTTCAACCTCTCCCATGACCCGCTCGGAACTATGATCCCGTAGCATGACCTTTCGTGAGGCGGTTGCTGAAATGGCCCCGAGAGATTGCCTTAGCTGATATTTCGTTCGGGGGCGCGCAATGACATGGCGTCCATCGGGCAAAAGCCTTAGTCGGGAAACAAGTGATTGTTGGTTGCCGAGTTCACCCCTGAGGTAGGCAAGGCATTCCAGAAAGACACTGGCCTCAAGGTCCTGATAGGGCCCTGTTCGCCTGGCAACTTGCAGAAACGATTCAAGGCGACACCTCCCCAGCATGGCCTCGGCCATGAGGTGCTGGCAAAGGACATCCTCGCAAACCCCGATAGGCACAAGAGCCTCGGTCGCGCCTTCACGGCCGGCGGTGGCCGTGACAACAGCCTCGAGTAACTCCGATGGATTCGCGGTCAACACGAGTCCTTGCCTTGTATTTCCCGGCCCCCTGCCCGATCGGCCTATTCGCTGCAGCAATCTGACAACTTCCCCGGATGGATGCACCAGTACGACCAATCCGATGGCTCCAATATCCATTCCGAGCTCGAGACTTGTTGAGGAAAAGACAAGCCTCAGTTGGCCAGCCCGGAGCCTCGTTTCTGTTTCGCGCCTGACTTCGGGCGCCAGCGAGCCATGATGGATTCCAACCGGAAGACCGGGTTTTTCCTTGTGGCAAGTCCATGCCAGCCGTTCCGCCGATGCGCGGGTTCGGGTGAATACGATGATCGTTTGGTGGTGATCAAGCTCCTTGAAAATCCGATTTAATATATGTTTTATTGTGTCAAATTCATGGGGTAGGTATTCCACCTTGAGTTTGAGGGGTGAGCTATCCGCGCTCTCCACTGACACGAATTGGCGTCCTGGGCCGAACAGGAATCGACCGGCCGCCGCCAGAGGATGGCATGTCGCGGATATGCCAATCCTCCTTGGCGGCTTCACAAGACGATCCTCGAGGCGTTCAAGAGAAAGGGCCAGGTCGGCACCTCGGCGGGATGCCGCGACTGAGTGGATTTCGTCCACCACCAACCACCGGACATCCTTGAGCCGGTTCACCATGGCCGGAATTGTGAGCCAGATCGCAAGAGACTCCGGGGTAACGCACCATATATGTGGAGGATGGGCACGATCCCTCAACCTCTGGCTTGCAGGAATGTCGCCGGTTCTCGCGGACACGCGAATCTTGGCCAGAGATGGATTGTGGCATCGCAACAGGTCGGCGAATTGAGAAATGCGAGTGGCCGTGTCGGAGACAAGGGCTTTCAGGGGACTGATCCATAAGGCCAAGGTGTAGTTGGAGGGATTCCGACCGATGTCCGAAAGGATGGGCAGCAGGGCTGCCCAAGTCTTGCCAGAACCGGTTGGCGAGGAGATCAGGGCATGGGGGTGTTTTGCCATGCATTCCCAAGCCCGACATTGGAGTGGCGTGGGTTTCCCCTGTGCCGCCATGAAGGCATCCAATAGAACGGGCGTCACTGGCGCGGAAAAGGCATTCAT
>JAGWVO010000339.1 GCA_018970845.1 Planctomycetota bacterium | reverse complement strand
TCGAATCCAGGTGATCGATGTGGCCTCCGGGCATCTGGAGAAAGCCATCGATCTGGGAGACGGAAAGCCGGCCGACCTCGCGCGTCGCGGAGAGGCCCTCTTCTTCGATGGAAAGCGTTCGCACCATCACTGGTTCAGTTGCCACACCTGCCACACCGATGGGCACACTTCCGGCCAATTGTTCGACACGCTTGGCGACGATTCGTACGGAAACCCGAAAATCACGCCTTCCCTTCGCAATGTCACGAACACGGGCCCCTGGAGTTGGCACGGCTGGAAGGACAAGCTTGAGGTTTCCATCGAGGACTCTTTCGTGGAAACCCTGTTCGGCGAGAAACCGACGGCTGAGGAGGTCAAGGCCGTGGTGGCCTACCTTGGCACGCTGGAACATCCGCCCGCGACGCGCGCCACCCGGGAAGACGCCGCGGGCATCGCCAAGGGAAAGTCGTTGTTCGAGGCCAAGGCGGGATGTTCGCGCTGCCACGCCGGCCCCCATTACACGACCCCCAAGACATACACCCTTGAGATCGAACATGATGGCAGCCCGTTCGAGAAATGGAACCCGCCCTCTCTGCGCGGAGTCCGGGACAGGTCACCGCTCATGCATGCCGCGCAGGCTCCCGACCTCGACACTCTTCTCAGGCTTCACCACAAGCCCGAAGACCTGGGCGGCAAGGCGCTCGACGCGGCGGAACGCGCCAACCTGATCCAGTTCCTCAAGTCGCTCGATTGATCGGTCGAAACCATCCACGAAAAAAAGGGGCGGCGGAATCCGTCCGACGCCCCGTCCTTATTTCAAAATCCTGCGCGACTACTTCGCGCCGGTCCGGTACACCGTCGTGTGCTGGTAGGTATCACCCGGTTTGAGAACCACGCTGGGGAAGTTCGGCTGGTTGATCGAATCCGGGAAGTGCTGGGGTTCGAGGCAGAAGCCGGCATATTGCCTGTAAACCACGCCACCCTTGCCCTTGTTGGTGCCATCGAGGAAATTGCCGCTGTAAAATTGAAGCCCCGGTTCCGTCGTGAGCACCTCAAGGAACCTTCCGGATTTCGGGTCGCGAACGCGGGCGGCCAGTTCAAGCCCGGCTCCCTTGCGGTCGAGCACATAATTGTGGTCGTACCCTTGGGGCTTGGCGTCGATTTGCTTGATGCGTTCGCCCACCGCGCGGGGAGTTGTGAAGTCGAGCGGAGTGCCGGCCACGGGCGCGACCTTGCCGGTGGGGATCAGGTTTTCGTCGGAAGGCGTGTAGCCCTTGGCCAGAAGTTCCACCTCGTGGCCCAGAACATCGCCCGAGGCATGGCCGCTGAGGTTGAAATAGCTGTGATGCGTCAAGTTCACCGGAGTGGCCTTGTCGGTGGTCGCCTTGAAGTCGATGCGGAGTTCGTTGTCGTTGTTGAGGGAGTAGGAAACTTCAACCTTGAGGTTGCCGGGGTATCCCTCCTCGCCGTCCGCGCTGGTGCGGCGAAAAACAACTCCGTGGTGGTTCTTGAGCGGTTCGGCCTGCCACACCACCTTGTCGAATCCCTTGAGGCCGCCGTGAAGGGCGTTGGCCCCGTTGTTGGCGGCCAGCTTGTAGGTCTTGCCGTCCAGTGTGAAGGCGGCCTTGGCGACGCGGTTGGCGACCCGGCCCACGGTGGCGCCAAAGTAAGGGTGCCCAGCGAGGTAGCCTTCCAGGCTGTCAAAACCCAAGGCGATGTCGGCCTTGTTCCCCGCCTTGTCGGGAACGATCCAGTCAGTCACCAAAGCTCCATAGTTGGTGATCTTCACCGTCACGCCGTTCTTGTTGGTGAGGGTGAATCGCTCGATGGCGGTGCCATCGGGCAATTGGCCAAACGGTTCACGGCCGACAGGCTGCGGCTGGCCCGCGGCAAGCAGGGTGGTCACGATCAGGGCTCCGGTCATGTCGGGGACTCCCGGGAAGAGGTGCATGGGCGAAAGTTCCAAGCTAACCCATCACCGGGCAAGCGTAAACGCCCTCAGAAAGCCCGCTGGCCGGTTTCGGCTTCCAACACCTTGCGCGTGACGGTGAAGAGGCCGGCGATGATGGCGATCTTCACCACGATGCCATTGAGGATGGTGGTGGGTTCCTGCACCCCAAGCCCCACCTGAACGCCGAGGAAAAACAACGCGGCAATGACCACGAAAGCGGGCGGCGCCAAGGGCAGGAGGCCGGCGCAGGCCACCGCCACGACGCCGGCGCCGATGTTCCATCCGCTGCTCAACCAGGCCAGTTCACGGAAACGCGCCCGGTTGGCCTCGACCTCGTCGTCGGTCGGTAATTCGCCGGTCTTGGTGTCAACGGGCACGGGAAGGGATTCGGCAAGCTTGCCGACATTCGCCAGGACCGAACCGTGAAACGCGACCAGGCCGGCGCCAATCAGCACCAACACCCAGCGCGCCTGCAGCACCGCGGAATGAACTTCCTCCCTCATGCGCGAAGGGCCTCCAAGTGAAGCCGGGCGCGCCCTTGCGGACGCGCCCGGAAATCCAGTTCAAAACCTGCCGCTTACTTGATGAACAGCATCTCGCGGTAGGTGGGCAACGGCCAATGATCGTCAGCGACCACGGCCTCGAGCGCGTCGGAGTGCTTGCGCACCTCCTTCATGCCGGCGAGCACCTTGTCCCGCATGTAGATGGTCTCATCGTGGGGTGAGCCGTGCGGAACATGGCCGAGGGCCGACTCGAGGTCGGCCACCGACTTGTGAAAGGCGTTGAGCAGGCCGGTGAGGGCCTTGAGACTTTCACCCGTCGCGCCGGCGTCGACCCCGGCGGCCTTGAGGCTGGCCACCGTGGAGGCAACCTCGCCGACATACTTGGTCACCGCGGGAGCCACCATCGTCTTGGCCATCATGAGAACCAGCTTGGCCTCGATATTGAGGGTCTTGACATAGTTCTCGCAGAGGATGTGGTAGCGGCTCTCCAGTTCCCGCGCGGTGTACACCTTGTACTTGGTGAAAAGGTCGATGGAGTCCTTGCGAACGATCACAGGCAGGGCGTCGGGAGTCGTGCGCAGGTTGGGCAGGCCGCGCTTCTCGGCCTCCTTGTGCCATTCCTCGGAATAACCGTCGCCGCCGAAGAGAACCTTCTTGCTCTCCTTGAGGATCTGGGGCAGCAGGGTCTGGATGGCGGTCTTGAGATCCTTTCCACCCTTGATGGCCTTTTCGAGCTCCGTGGCCACGAAGTCAAGGGATTCGGCCACGATGGTGTTGAGCACCGTGTTGGGGCCGCCGATGGACTGCGAGGCGCCCACGGCGCGGAACTCGAACTTGTTGCCGGTGAAGGCGAATGGACTGGTGCGGTTCCGGTCCCCGGCATCCTTGGGAAGCTTGGGAAGAACGGTCACGCCGATCTCCATGGTGCCACCCTGCTTGGTGCTGGTGGGGGGCCCCTTCTCAAGCTGCTCCATGATGTCCTCGAGTTGGGTTCCGAGGAAGATCGAAATGATCGCCGGAGGAGCCTCGTTGGCTCCAAGGCGATGATCGTTGGCGGCGCTGGCCACGCTGACGCGGAGCAGTTCGGGATACTTGGCCACGGCGCGGATGACCGCGACGCAGAAGACAAGGAACTGGGCGTTGTCGTGGGGCGTGTCGCCCGGGTTCAACAGGTTTTCGCCGAGATCCGTCGACATCGACCAGTTGTTGTGCTTGCCCGAGCCGTTGATGCCTGAGAACGGCTTTTCATGGAACAGGCAGGCCAAGCCATACTTCGTGGCGGTCTTGCGGATGATCTCCATCGTCAGCATCTGGTGGTCGGTGGCCAGGTTGCTGCTTTCGAAGATCGGGGCGATCTCGTACTGGCTGGGGGCCACTTCGTTGTGGCGGGTCTTGACCGGAACGCCAAGGGCGTAAAGCTGGGCCTCGCAATCGGCCATGCAGGCCAGAACCCGGTCGGGGATGGTGCCGAAGTACTGGTCTTCCATCTCCTGGCCCTTGGGGGGCGCGGCGCCAAGAAGGGTGCGGCCGGCATTGAGCAGGTCGGGCCGGGCCAGATAGAAGTTTTGGTCGATCAGGAAGTATTCCTGCTCGGGCCCCACGGTGGTGAACACCTTGCGCGCCTCGGTCTTTCCAAACAGGCGGAGAATGCGAAGGGCCTGATCGGAGAGCGCCTCCATCGACTTGAGCAACGGCGTCTTCTTGTCGAGGGCCTCGCCGGTCCAGCTCA
>JAGWVO010000338.1 GCA_018970845.1 Planctomycetota bacterium | reverse complement strand
GCCGCTCCCGCCAAGCAGGTTTCCACCCCGGTTCCCGCGATCCCCGACCTGAAGAACCCCTTCTGATTCAGGATCCGGCTTGCTTCCGAAACCCCGCGCGAATCGCGCGGGGTTTCTTTTTTTCCGTGATCGTTAACGGGATTCATTCCACTGGGGATTCTTGTAACGGGATTCCTCAAGGCGTCGAATCTCTTCCTCCGCCTCGTCATCCCAACCGCCCGTCACCGTTTCGCAGCCAAGCGCCTTCTCCAAACAACGGCGCAATCCATCATGGGTAATCGCCGAGACAGGAGCTCCCATTTCGCATAGCCCTGGCAACCAAGGAACCCTGGGACTTGTTCCCAACAACAGCCCGCCATGCTGCAGGACCGCGCCGCGACGCTTGCGCTGGGCACTGCCCATCACCTTGCTTCCCCGACATATGACATCGCCCGCCGCCGGATGAAGAAAACACAAGACCCCTGAAGGCGCACCGGGTCTTTCGATGACACCCTTGGCAGGTTGGCAAGCGGTTTCGATTCCCAAACCCGAAAGCCAGTTGGCGACACACTTGTGAACCCGACACGGCAAATCACGGATTCCATCGAGTTTTTCCTCGGGAACAGCCAATGAGTAGGTGAGTTCCCGATCATGGACTAGCAAGTCGCCACCTGTCTGGCGACGGACCCAGGGAAGTCCGTCGAAAGCGGGAGAGGAACGCACCACGCTTGATGGCTGGAAATAACCCAATGTCGCGGTTGGCTCCCGGAACTCATAAATCCGGAGAAGGCATTCCCCCGATTCAGCCCTTCCGAGCATCCAGTCATCAGCCGCCATTTGCCATGCGCCTGACTCCTTGCGGTCGGGTAAGCGGCGGAAATTCGGTGGCATGGTTCAATCCGCTTTCCAGCGAAGCACGGGTTCCTTGGTCGCCTTCACCTCGTCTGGCCGGGAGATCGGCAGGGAATGAGGCGCCTGCCTGAGTATCTCGGGATCCTCGGCGAGAATGTTGCCAAGGGCCTTGGCGAACGCCTCGAGAGTTTCGGGACTTTCGGTTTCGGTCGGTTCCATCATCAGGGCCTCGGGAACCACGAGTGGAAAATAAACGGTAGGCGAGTGGAACCCGTAATCAAGCAACCGCTTGGCGATGTCCATCGCGCTCACCCTCTTCTCGCGGCGAAGGTTCCGCGCGCTCGCGACAAATTCATGAAGGCCATTGTCCGGGCCGGGAATCTCGATCAGGCCGGCAAGCAGGGAGCGAAGGTAGCGGGCATTGAGCACCGCGTGCCTTGAGACATCGGCCAGTCCCTCGGCGCCCAGCGTTCGGATGTAGAAGTAACCCCGGAGAATCACACCGATGTTTCCATGAAAGGAGCGCACTCGGCCGATGGAGAGGGGGCGGTTCTCGTCAAGCCTGAATGCACCATCCGCGCCGACGATGATCCGCGGCCTCGGCAGGAAAGGCTCGAGCATGGCCCTGACGGCAATGGGCCCTGATCCGGGTCCGCCAGCGCCATGGGGGCCGGTGAATGTCTTGTGGACATTGAAGTGCATCATGTCGGCGCCGAAGTCACCTGGACGGGCGATGCCAAGGATGGCGTTCATGTTGGCGCCGTCGAGGTAAACAAGGCCGCCCCGCGCGTGAACCATGTCGGCTATCCGCCGAATGTTTGGCTCGAACAACCCCAGCGTGTTGGGATTCGTGATCATGAACACGGCGACATCGTCATCAAGCTTGGCGGCGAAGTCTTCCATGTCCACCAAGCCGTCGGCCGTGGACTTGACGCCGACGGCCTGGAATCCGGCAAGCGCCGCGCTGGCCGGATTGGTTCCATGCGCCGAATCGGGAATCAGAACCTTGCTCCTCGCTTCGCCGCGATGCCGGAACCACGCCGCCGCGACGAGGAGTGATGTCAATTCCCCTTGGGCCCCGGCCGAAGGTTGAAGCGAGCAGGCGTCGAGGCCGGCGATTTCGGCCAGCATGCGTTCCATCTCATGCAGGACGCCCAGCGTTCCCTGACAGGTGGAATCGGGTTGCAGCGGATGCTGCTCGGCGAAACGGTGGGACCCGACCAGCCTTTCGTGCCTCTTCGGGTTGTATTTCATCGTGCATGAACCGAGCGGGTAGAAATTGCAGTCAATCGCCATGTTCAGGGTGGACAGGTTCGTGAAATGCCGGACAATGTCGAGTTCGGAGAGTTCAGGCAACGGCGGGGGCGATTCCGAGAGAAACCGCCCGGGGATCATGGCGGCGGCATCCACACGGCTCGCCTCGGGAATGGCGTGGCAACGCCTGCCCGGTTGGCCGATCTCGAAAAGCAGTCCGGCGGACTGGTTCTTGTCCATGGCGGATTCCCCGTCAGCCGCCCCGCGCCAACCGGCCCAGGCTTTCGGCAAAACTCGCGATTTCAACACTGGTCCGTTTTTCCGTGACAGCGACCAGCAAGTCGCGTTCACGACCCGCAAACCAACGGCTTAGTGGAAAACCGGCGAGAAAGCCCTTCTCAACCATGAGTTCCACCACCCGATCCGCCGTCGGTGACGACGGGGGAAGGCGCAGGACGAATTCATGGAACCAGGGATGATCCACGAGCGGTTCCCCGGCGCCCGCGACACGCAACTGTTCAACGGTCTCGCGTGCCTTCGACATGCAGGCCAAGGCCGTTTCCCTCAATCCGGCAGGCCCGAGTGCGGCCAGGTGAATCGCCGCGCGCAAGGCATACAACCCCTGGTTGGTGCAGATGTTGCTTGTTGCCTTTTCCCGGCGGATGTGCTGCTCCCGAGTTTGCAGGGCAAGCACCCAGCATCTCTTTCCGCGCCGATCGACTGTTTGGCCGACAAGCCTTCCTGGAATCTTGCGCGTCAGGGCGGATCGGCAGGAAAGAAGCCCCAGATACGGGCCGCCATAAGCCAATGGACTGCCAAGCCCCTGCCCCTCGGCAACCGCGATGTCGGCGCCATAATCCCCCGGACGGCCCAGCACACCGAGGCTCACGGGGTTGTAACAAACGATGAAAAGCGCACCCTTTTCCTTGCATATGCGCGAGATCTCATGAACCTCCTCGAGGTTGCCAAGGATGTTCGGATGCTGGACGACCACGCACGGCGTGGCCTCGGACACGCTCGACCTGAGGCAGGCGAGGTGGATCCTGTCCGAGTCGGGCGGGACGGTCTCGATTTTCGTTCCCAGGTTCGCGAGGCATGTGCGCGCCACTTCGCCGTGGTGGGGATGAAGATATGGCGACATCAGGACCGGGCCGTCACGGTCGCTTCCCGAAAGGGCCATCATGATGGCTTCGGCCACGGCGCTTGAACCCTCGTAAAGGCTCGCGTTGGTGACATCCATTCCGGTGAGCTGACAGATGAGGGTCTGGAATTCAAAGAAAGCCTGAAGGCTCCCCTGGCTCGCCTCCGCCTGATAGGGGGTGTAGGCGGTCACGAATTCAGCGCGGCCGGCCAAGGAGTCGACAACCGCGGGAATGAAGTGGTCGTAGGCACCCGCGCCAAGAAAACATGCCAGTTCGCGGGCCGAACGGTTCCTTGCAGCCACGGCGTCGGCCAACCCGGACAAGGCGATCTCGCCCATCGGGCCGGGCAACTCAAGCGGCCTGTGCAGCCTGTCCTTCGCGGGAATTCCGGCGAACAAGGCCTCGAGGCTTGGCGCGCCAATCGTCCGAAGCATCGAGGCGACCTGTTCTGGCGTGTGCGGCAAGTATGACATTGGCATCCCCCCCGCGAGACGATCAGTGCGGCGAACCGGAAACCTGAGCCTCGTATTCGGCAGCGCTCATGAGGCCTGACAGGTCGGGCCCCCCCGGCACACGGATGCGCGCCAACCATCCGGCTCCGTATGGGTCGCGGGAGACAAGGCCCGGGTCCGAATTGAGCGCCTCATTGACCGAAGCGACCTCGCCCGAGACCGGCGCGTAGATGTCGCTAACAGCCTTGACGGACTCAATCTCGCCAAATCCCTCGCCAGCCGCCACCTTGCGCCCCGCCTTGGGCAACTGGATGTATGTCACATCCGTCAATTGGTCCACGGCGAAGCGGGTCAGACCCACCACGCATTCGCCACCTTCCACTCGAACCCATTCGTGGGTCTTGGCGTATCGCAAATCGGACGGACTCATGACAAACATCCTCCCTGCCTTGGTTCAGCCTCGCTTTTCCCTTTTGTAAAAAGGAAGCGGACAAACCGTTCCATCAAGCATCGATTCCC
>JAGWVO010000337.1 GCA_018970845.1 Planctomycetota bacterium | reverse complement strand
AGGAGCGACAAACCGATCCCGAATCAATCTGGCATCGGAGATTGATGTCGGCTTGGCTTCCGCATGTCAGACGGCTTGGATTGGTGGTGGTTCTTGACCGGCCTGAATCCCGATTGGCCTTTCATGTCCATCAGGCCCGCCTCGCGGGCAAAAAGCCGGTCTGTGTTTCATTCCTGCCGCTTTCACGCGTTTATCCAGTGAATGGAACCCGCACCGTTGTCGCGACGGCATGTGATCATGTCTCCGCCCCAGATTGGCCAGTGGGGGGCGACCCTCGAAGGCGATGGTCGCGCACCGCTCCCCTTGTTGACCTGTTGCTCACTCCGGTTCCCGCCACCGAAGAGGCGTTTCGTGACGCCGGTTTCCAGGGACGGGTATGGGTGATCCCCGGCCCCGCCGATGAGCCGGCTCCCGGCTCTGGAGTTGAGGCGGAATTCGTTGAAATACCGTTCGGCCGTCCATCTCCCCAATCTCTTGAGCCGGCCTGGCAGGAATCGGATGCGGGTGCAAGGGGCACTTCGTCATTGTTGTGGTTCGCGTTAAGGCGCGGATACTACCGGCTTGCCCGTCCGCTCATTCCGGCCCGATTTCATCACTCGATGCTGCGCGGCTTCAAGCAACTCAAGAGCCTGATCCGAAATTCGGCCTCGTTTCGCGCGGGGGCCTCTCCTGTCGACCTTGAAGGAGTGGAGGTCATACTCGCGCGCTTGGATCCGATTGCCGATCCTCATGGCGCATTTGAGTGCCTGTTGGCTTATCGGCGCGCGATGGGCGAGCAAGCCGGTCGGATGCTGGTTGTGGAAGCGTCGGGTTCTTTGGCCGATTCAGTTCGTGCCCTGAAAGAAATGGCTGGGCGAATGCCGGCATGCGCGGCCCGATTGGGTGTGACTCGACCCGGGGCCCTTGCGGACGCCAAGTTCGCCAAGGCAATATCCTGGGCCGTGGCGCCCGGATCCGACAGGGCTTCATCGGAATGGGTGCAACTCAGGCTTGGCCAAGGGATCCCGGTCATGGCGCCCGGAAAGGGGATGTCGTTGCCGCTGGGTGCCGCATGGCCGGGAATCCCGTTGGAATGCGGGCGCGTTCCGTACGCCTTGCCAGATGATCCTGAGCGGATGGAGTGTCTCCTTGCCACCAGGGCCCGGTTTGACGAATTGGAACGCGCCTTCACGCGCGCGGCGGCGGTGCGGCTTGGCACCAAGGGGCACTCGCATTTACGCGACATGGCCATTTTGGCTTCGGCTTCCGGGACCAGGTTTGCCGCCGGGCTGATCGAATCGGCGCTGGCGACGGGAAGCCAACGGACTTCCCTCCGGAGCGTGGCGTGACCGGAGCCATGGTCGATCCGGCCGCTGTTTATGTGGATGTCACTTCACTTTCGCAGACCAAGCTGACGGGTGTTGGCCGATGCGTGGCCCGAGTGGTTCAGGCCTTGGCGGCCATTCGCCCGATCAGGCTGTTCAGCATGGCCCGCCTGGAGGACTTGCGGGACCATGGTCAAAAAACCGGACTTCATCAGGGCCTTGAAATCGAGTTGGCGTCCGAGCGCCTCCCTCCCGATGACTGTGATATCCATGACTGGCGGGACAGCGTGTTTTCCTTGCCATCGCGCCCGTTTGACCACGGCGCTTCGGTTGAAGCCGTTGGCATCTACACCTTCCGCCGCTCGGTGAAAAAGCGGTTCGCGCGGGAGGTATCGGTTCATTTCGACTTGACGGCGTGCGTGGTTCCTCACACGCATGAAAGCCAAACAAGGCAGGAGTTCAGTCAACTGGTGGAGCAAATGATTCCCCTGGACGATGGCCTGATGGCGATTTCGAAATCGACCCGGGATGACTTGGTTTGGTTGGGAGGAGCGGATGCCCGGAAGGTGGACTGGTGTCATTTGGGGCCCAGCCAATGCCTGGGCGCGCATGCCTGGAAAGGCGATTCGCCAAGGCGGGATCCCGGCCTGTTTTTGGCCGTCTCCACGATCGAACCGAGAAAGAACCCTGGAATTCTGCTTGAGTGGTTTTTGACCAGCCCGGTCCTGCCCGAGCGCGCCCGATTGTTATGGGCTGGCCCCAGCGGTTGGATGGTGGACCGCGGGAAAATTCCGGGTTCAAGGAACGGGCGCGCAATTGATTTTCTTGGCATGGTTTCCGACTCGGAATTGTGCCGGCTTCACTCCAGCGCGAGATGCCTGGTCTATCCGTCGATCTACGAGGGTTTCGGCTTTCCCGTCTTGGATTCGTTGCTTCATGGAACTCCCGTGATTTGCTCGGGAAACAGTTCCCTGCTCGAGTTCGCGGGGCCGGGAGTCCACTTCGCCGACCCTTTTGATTTCGCGTCGCTCGATGCGGCATGGATGGCCCTCCGGGAATCGAAATGGCCCGTGGAGCGTGCCGATCTTGAGGTTTCATGCTCCTGGCCGAGGTTTGCCGGGAAACTGCTCGAATTGGCCTGTGGTGGCCGACCTTGACGCCATCCGGCAGGTTTTCCCATGATCCGGCGATGAAAATTCTTTGGAACATCCTTCCCACCCTTGGTTCGCGAACAGGCATCGGATGGTATGCCCGCGAAACCTTGGCGGCGTTGCGTGAAACGGCCAAGAACGATGAGGTATATCTGGAGTCGCCGGGCTTTGTCGGCAGGTCGCTGAGACTGGCATGGCTCAAGGCAAGGCCGTGGTTCCAACGCGAGGAAACCGTCTCCGCCGCGGCTCCATCTGAAAAACCTCGCAAACGGTCATGGAAGGCATGGGCCCTCGAGCAGGCGAGATTGGTTCAGGATGCCGTTCAGGAAAGGGCTCTCAATCGCCTTTACAAGCGCGGGGACATCGATCTTTACCATGAGCCGAATTTCCTGCCATGGTCGAGCGATGTGCCGACCGTTTCCACCTTTCATGATCTTTCACCTATTTTGCACCCGGAATGGCATCCGTCCGACCGGGTCGCTCGTTTCGAAGCCTTGGCCAGAAAGGCTGTTGATCGTTGCAGGCATGTCTTCACCCTGTCGGACGCGATGTGCAAGGAATTGGCGAGCCATTTGGGCGTATCACCGGATCGGATTTCGCGAACTTACATGGGGGTTCGTGAAGGCCTGGCGCCGATTTCCGGTTCCACCCTCGATTCGAGCCTGTCGGTGATGGGCCTCAAGGCAGGGTATTTTCTCCATGTGGGGACCTTGGAACCACGGAAAAACCTGCTTGTCGTTGCCAAGGCTTGGGCATCCTTGCCAGCCGGGGTGAGGGAAAAGCATCCCCTTGTTTTGGCCGGCGGGTGGGGGTGGCGATGTGAGGATCTGAGGCATTTCATCGATGCGAATCCAGGCATCCATAGGCTTGGTTATGTTCCCGAGGAACATCTTTCCGCACTCTATTCGGGTGCTTTGGCCTTGGTGTTCCCGACCCTTTACGAGGGGTTTGGAATGCCCGCTGTGGAAATGCTCGCCTGCGGCGGAGCGGTGATCGCCTCAAGGATTCCTGTCCTTCTGGAAATCATGGGACGGCATGCCCACTATGTCGATCCAGCAGACATCGCCGGCTGGCGTGACGCCATGGCACTGGCGGCGCACCAGCCTGATTGGCTTGATGCGCCGAAACTCGGTGCCGTGGATCATGCCTCCCAGTTCACCTGGAAGGCCACCGCCGAGTCGACCCGCGCCGGATATGCCAAGGCATTGCGCGGCGAGTCGGCGAGGTTGGCAGCCTGACCAGCCCAATTCAATTGGAATCTTTGATTCGCATCAGCCATGGTGTCGATTTGTAAGGCGTCGCCAAGACGGGCGTGCCGCCCAACGCCTCGGAAAGTGCCGAAGGCAACCTGTTTCCCTTGGCCACAAGCACGGCTGACTCTTCGCCCTGCAACCAGTCGGCCAGTTCCTTTGCTTGCGACTCGCTGAAAACCATCCTTGGCAGGTCTCGGGCATAAAACTCGACGCTTTCATATGGGCGCGGAAAACACGCCAGTGTGGCTTCAGGCGATTGTGTCCGCAGCCATGAGATACTTTTGCGGGTGGACATGGTCTCGTGATGGCCCCAAAGCAGCACCCAATGACCCGAAACCATCAGCGCGCAAGCCAGAACCATGGCCAAGTCCCATCGGCAGCCAATTCGCATGATCACACAGAAACCAGCGCAGGCCATGGCGGTAAGGAGCGGGATCCATCCCCACGATGACCAATCCAATGCGAAGCCAACCCAGCCGACACCGGCCAAGGCCAG
>JAGWVO010000336.1 GCA_018970845.1 Planctomycetota bacterium | reverse complement strand
GGTTGGTGACGGAGTGGCTGAAGCTCTTCACCTCGATCTGCTGCGACAGCTTGCTGTCGTTGCTTTCGCCCGTCACCCCGTCGATCTTCAGGAACATGTCGATGGCCATGGGACACCTTGCCTTTCTTGTTCATCCGGCCTTGCCGGGATCCTCAGGGTCTTTCCGGGTCCATCCCGGTTTTTGTCCTGATGGTAGTGATACGAATATATATTTATATATGTTCGCGCGTTGGGAGTTTTTTCCGCTTCCGCAGGTTCGAGACGAATCGCTGGCGCATCATCTTGATCAATCCGGTTAAATCCGGCGTATTTTCATACAATGCCAATGAAGAGGATCAGAGAGTCATGCCGTTTCCCATTTGCCGGCTTACAGACATGCATGTTTGCCCGATGTTCACGGGGCCCGTGCCGCATGTGGGAGGGCCGATCACCGGACCGGGCGCCCCGACGGTGCTGGCGATGAACCTTCCTGTCTCCTGCCTTGGCGACTTGGCCGTGTGTGTCGGTCCGCCCGACACGGTCGTCATGGGTAGCCCCACGGTGCTGGCCATGGGCCGACCCGTGACCCGCATGACGAGCACATGCGCCCACGGCGGCACGGTGATCGGCCCGGGCGCCATAACCGTTCTCGTGCCCTGATTGGCTTGATTCGCCCGGGGTCTCCTTGATCAGCCCTGTTCTTTTTTCTGGATCCCCAGTTCGCGGAACATTCCGTCGATGACCGACTGCTCCCTCACGATGGCCAGGATCATCTCAGGGAAAGGCAGCCTTCCCATTTCGACAGCCCGGCGAACCAGGTAGGGAACCGGGCTATGGGGTTCGATGGAGGCAAGGATATCCGCGGCCCGCGACATCATCTGGTAAGCCTGTTCCCTCGAGGCGGCGCCTCCTTGGCTTGCTGCCTGGCCGCCCGACGCACCGCCCGTTGAACCTTCCGAAGCGACGGGTGCGGCGGGGGACTTGCGGGAAATGATCTGGTCGAGAAGTCCCAGGATTCCGTCGAGGGTTCCCCTCAGGTGAATCATGGAGGGGGCCAGGTCCTTGAGCTTTTCGGTTAGCTTGGCCTCAATCCGCGTGATTGTTTCACGGGCGCGGGCCGCCAGTTCGCGCCGCGAAACAATCGTTTCAGTATTGGCGGCGGCGAGTAGCTGATCGAATTTCCCCGAACTGCCGGCTTGGTTGGTCTGGCTTTGCTTCCAGTCGAGGAAGCCCATCTCGGGCACATCCTTGGTGGCGTCAAGCAGGGTGACAGCGCCAACGGTCGAGGGAAACCGGGCGCCGCGGTCGGGATCGTCGAGCCATTCAAAAGGGGCGGCGCGGATATCGAGGTCGGAGGGATCGTCAACCACAGGCATGAGCCTGTCCCAAGCCTTGTCAATCAGCGCTTCAAGCAACTCAAACCCATCGCCCAAGCCTTGGAAGCCTTGGGTTTTGGTGAGTGCCTCAACAAGCCTGGCGCCCACCTGGAGGTCCTTGCTGGTTTCAATGAGGGTTTTTTGGGCCAGCTTGGAGATTCCCGACCAGTCGGCCTTGCGGAACTCCGTCGGTCTCAAGGGGTCGTTGGCGTCATAGCTTGCCGGGTCGATCTCTTTCCGCATTTGGTCGAGTTGGTCTTTGATGCCGAAGGGCAGGGGTGAACCAGCCGGGTTGGCGCCAGCCACGGGAGCCGTGAGTTGTTCGAGATTCAACTGATTTGTGATGGCCATGAATCGGTCATTCCGAGGATAGCTTGAATTAGTATTTTGTAATGTTAATTCATAAATCGATTGCTTGCAACGGTTTCGACGATCTGGATCAGCATGGCTTTGCCGTCAATTCTAAATCTTCAGCACCATTTCGCGATTTCCCTAAAATACCCAAGGGCAACCTTTCAACAAAGTTGGCCAGGCAATCGATGCAAGATGTGATGGAGAATGCTCGCACCTTGCCCCACACCCGGAGCACCTGACCCATGTCGGCGAAGGGCGGTAACCGAATCCGTTGGCGTTCCGCCGGTGGCGAAAAGTCACCTGTTTCAGGCGTTGTCAGGTGGACCTTCCTTGGCGCCAATCCGGTCGCGAACGCGCCGCGGGTTCATTTGGGCCCGCTGGCAAGCCTGGCGCTTTGGCTCATCGGGATTTGCCTCCTCTGCTGGATGACCACCTGGATCCACAGGCCGCGCCATGTCCGGATGATCCAGTTTGTCGCTGGCTACCAGACCAATTTGGCGGTTCCCCACAATGTGCCGGGCGTCAAGGCCGCCGAGACCCTCTCGCTTTTGGACGAGGGCATCATCAACAAGTCGATGGTGGAGATCCTGGCTCCCGCCACGCTGCGCAAGGAGACCGACCTCGCCAAGTCGATCAGCGAGAACACCAGTCCGTTTTTGGTCATCAATTTCTTCGCCCATGGCGGATTCGACGAGCAAGGCCCGTTCCTGATCCCCGACGACGCCGACACGAGGTGGGATCCTGAAAACCGGGTGCGCGTCAGCAAGATCCTCGACATTGTCGCCAAGCAACCCGAGTGGCAGGTGAAGGTGCTCGTGTTCGACGCCGAGCAGTTCGACTTCCTGCTGCCGTTCGGCATCATCGAGAACAGGTTCTCGCAAGGGCTCAGGAAACTCGAGCCCGCGATCGCCAAAATCCCGAACCTGATCGTGGTCAATTCGTGCGGCTTGCGCCAGAACTCCTGGATCATCCACGATACGGGCATGTCCAATTTCGGCACCCAGTTGGTTCGTTGCCTCACGGGTTCCGCGTCCGACCTCAACCTGGACGGCCAGGTGAACCTCGCAGAGGCGCTTTCAGGTGTGTCCAAGGAGGTCGCGGCCTGGTCGATGATCAACCGCAACGCCGAGCAGACCGTGATGGTCCTGCCTTCCACGGCGAATCCAGCGCACCTGCTTTCCGACGCCCTGGTCCACCAGGCGGGCATGTCGCCTTTCAACCTTCCCGCGGTGGGAAAGCTCGAGTCGACTTTGGAACTTCGCGATGTTTGGTCAAGTCACAGGGAACTGTACAAGTCCAACCTGAGGCCCGACCAGTTGTGCCCCGAGCTTTGGAGCGTCTACCAGAGGGCGCTAATGCGCTACGAGGAGCTTCTCAGGGCGGACGATCCGGTGAACGCCCGGGCCATGCGTGAGATCCATCGCCAGCTTGAGTCGAGGATCCGGAACTCGGTCCAGTTCTCCCTCGACTCGTTCACGAACAACTTCGGCCTGGGTCTGCTTGCGGGCATGGAATCCGACGAGGCAGGCTACCCGGGCGTGCTGAAGCTGGCCGCGGAACTGCTCACGATTCCCGAGGGCGAGTTGTCGGGCCGGATATCGCGCTTCGCCGCGGTTTCGGCGCAAGGCTCGGCCAACCGGCTACCGCCCCGCATCCTTCTCCAGCAGGCCATCCTCGAGGAGGCGGCCAAATCCCCCGATCCCAATCCCGACAGGCTGGCGCTGCTGATCGGCAGCCTGCGGATGCCCGGCCGGCAGCAACCGATCGAGGCCCAGGGAGTCGTCACCTACCTGCGCGACAGGGCCGCAGGCCGGTCCAAGGACTCGTCGATCCCGCGCCTGATCCACGCGCGCATGAAGGCCGAGTTCGCCTCATGCGGCATGGCCGACGGCCAGACCAGGGTGCCGTCCGCCAACAGGGGCGTGATCTTCAAGCAGCGCGAACTGATGGATGCCGATGCCATCAGGCTTTCCGCCCAGGACAGGATGCTGTCCTCGGAGGACGAGACCAGGACCCAAGCCCTGAGGGACCTCGCCCGGGCATCGGCGGCCTACGACAGGGTCGTCGCCGAATCCTCGAGGATCTCAGGGGCGCTCAATACCCACAACCAATTGATGTCGGAAATGCCGTTTTATACGGAATGGGTGCTCAAGCTTGGCTCGCCCGTCAACCCGACCGGGGATGATGTCGTCGACGCCCTCATGAAGCCCATGACCTCCGCCTGGGACAGCCTCCACCTCGCGGACGCGGCCAAGGACGAGGCCGTTTCCAGGTTGTTCAGCGGGCAGGACTACCGTGAGGCGATCGAGCGCCTCATCACGCTGACCGGCAAGGCCGGCGCCGAGTTCGAGGAGGTCAGGCGGGCGCACGCCAACCAGATGGCCTCGCTGGCGGAATCCGACATCTACGGGGAGGACCTCCTGATGGATGATGTCCTCAGGGTTCCCGTCCAAGATGTCGACGCCCGGATGAGGGTCATCGAGACCAGGGCCATGTCCAAGCTATCCC
>JAGWVO010000335.1 GCA_018970845.1 Planctomycetota bacterium | reverse complement strand
AATCATGAACCTTTCGGAAAAGGCCGTCAAGTCGCTGCTGGCACGCGCCAGGGCCAACCTCAGGGAAGCGCTTGAGCCCATTATCTCGCCGACATCCGGTGAAAGGCGGGCCAAGCCATGACCGCTCCGGATCCTGATGAAACATCGAAGGCCGAAAGGATCAGCGCCTGGATCGACGGAGAGCTTTCCGAGGACGCAAAGGATCGCTTCAAGGAGGAAATGGGTAAGGATCCATCCCTCAAGCTTGAAGCGGACCTGACAAAGGCGGCTTGGGACCTTCTCAATCAACTGCCGAAGCCTGAGCCGAATCCTTCACTCACGCAAAAAACCATGACGCTTCTCCAATTCGGTGAATTGGGCATTGGCACCGACACATCAGCAAAACAGGCCGGCCAATCGGCAATCTTCCTGATTGGTTCGTGGTGGACGGCCCTGGCGATGCTGCTTTTGGCATCTTTTTTCGCGACAAGAGCCATGACAGGAATCCATTCACGGACAACTGCCGCGAAAGAGCCATTTTTCTGGCTCGATACCGCCGGAGTCCGGCCGGAAATCCGATCGGACACGGAATTCCTCAAATGGCTTGCCACGCCGGACCGTTTCGGGAGTCCGGAACCATGAGTCCCGCCAACTCGCCCGCCCTCTGGCTGGGACCGCTGGCCGTGATCGCCGTTTCAAACATGGGCGCCGTCGTCTTGTGCGCCTGGCCCGTCCCGGCCTCATTGCTCAAGAATATCGCGATGAGTCGCGCGGCCGAAAGCAACCACCCATCGGCCCCAACTGGACATGAGACTCAATGGTATGAATCTGAGGCCTGGCTTGACGGGTTGAATGACACTGGTCGTCGGCAAGCCATCAAAGCCTTGCGCGCATTCGAGTCATGGATTCGGGAAAAACCCGAATCATTCCAATCCAGGCTGATGGCGCTCAATTCAAGGGAAAGGGAGGATCTTATCACGCGAACAAGGCAACGGGAACAGGAAGGGCCTCTTTCCGGCCTTATACACCCTTCCGTCGCCTCTGAAGCTTGGCTGGAGGAGGCTCGGGAGTTCCTTTCCATCAAACTGCTTCCAAGGCTCGATGAGTCGGAACTCATGGAGTTGGAGAAAGCCGCCTCGGGAGAGAAAAAAACCTGGCTGACATGCTTCGCCAGGTTGGCGCATGACCACATTCACCTTCCCCAGGGCCCCACCAGCGTCACGGGTATCAAGAATTTACCTCCCCATTGGAAAAAGTCGTTTGAGAAACTCGATCCCACATCCCGGAAAAGACTGGAAGCCTTGGAAGGGCGATGGCCGGATTTCGCGATGGCACTTTACTCCTCTGTTATCGAGGCACGACAATCGGTTCCAGCGGAAGCCTTGGGCCCATGCCGCTGGGAGGAGATGCCCGGACCATGGATTGCGGCCCTTCAGCCCAAGGGATTTCCCAGCTTGGCAAATCTGGAAAGGAACAAGCTGCAATCTTATGAAGGCCAGTGGCCCGCATATCCCAGGCAAGTCCTTGAATCCCTCAGGAGGCGGGCCGTCAGCCTGCCAACCATTCGTTTGCCCGGCCCGGCCTTGGTCTGGCGACAGGCATTTGATTCACGGTGAGTCCCCATCTCCTTCCGATTGACCAGGGCTTGCGCATCCAGAAGGATGAATTCATGTCAAGAATCGGGTCCATCGAGAGGTTAGAATCCATCCCCGTTCTCCTTTTTCTGCTGCTGAGCGCGGGTTGCGGATCAGGGACCCAAGGCAATGGGGTCGTTGCCACGACAACCTTGGCCGCTGATTTGGCCTCCACCCTGCTTCCGCCAACAGTTTCAGTCGTGTCAATCATGGGAACCGGGGTGGATCCCCACACTTTCGAAGCCCGCTCCGGGACAATTAGGCAACTGCACACGGCGAAGTTGGTGGTTCATCATGGCCTTCATCTTGAAGGTCGTCTTTCCGAACTCTTGGCGGGGCTGCAGAAAAGATCTCCCGACCGCGTATGCTGCCTCGCCGACCCAATTCTCGCCGAGCATCAACACCTGCTACGCCGTGAAGGTGATGAAATTGATCCTCACATCTGGTTTTCTCCCCGCCTCTGGAGCCTGACAATTCCAGAATTCTCAAGAAAGCTGGCGGAAACATACCCGGAGCATGCTGAAACCATTTTCCAAAACGCCCGTTTAGCCAGGCAATCATTGGATCAGCTTGACCGTGAACTCCGGGAAACATTGTCCGTCGTTCCTGAAGGATCGAGGGTGCTGGTGACGAGCCATGACGCCTTTGGATACTGGGGGATGGAATACGGGTTTGAAGTGCTGCCGATCCAGGGGATAAGCACCGCCACGGAGGTCGCTGAATCGAGCTTGCGGAAGTTGGCGGAAATCATCCGTGGCAGGAAAATCCCGGCTGGCTTCGTTGAAAGTTCCGTTTCGCCACGAACCATTGAGAAACTGCGGCAAATGCTCGGCAATCAAGTGTTTGAGCTAGGCGGCGAACTTTACTCTGACAGCCTTGGCGCACCGGGCACCGCTGAAGCCAACTATGCTGGCATGCTAAGGCATAATGCGGCCTTGATGGCCAAGGCACTGGGGAAACCCAAGCCATGACCGAAGCCCACAAAGTTTACGATGCGATCGAGATCGAGGACCTCACCGTTGTCCTTGGGGAACGGACCGTTGTATGCGATCTTGACCTGAAAATTCCCCTCGGAAAATTGTGCGCTGTGGTTGGACCCAATGGCGCGGGAAAAACCACCCTCATCAAGACGATCGTCAGCCTCATCAAGCCCGTCAGCGGCCAGGTGCGAATCTTGGGGCGGCCATTTTCCGTTTCCTGCCGTGAAGTCGCGTATGTTCCTCAAAGATCCGGCTTGGATTGGGACTTTCCCGCCACGGTTGCCGATGTGGCGCTGATGGGAACCCACCATTCCCTTCCATGGTGGAAAGGTCTTGGCCGCGGTGAAAGGGACCGTGCCGCCACCGCGTTGGCGGCGGTCGGATTGGAAGAACTGCGCGACAGGCCGATTTCAAACCTGTCCGGAGGTCAGCAGCAGCGAGTTCTCCTGGCGCGGGCACTGGCCCAGCAGGCGGAGGTCTTCCTTCTCGATGAGCCGTTTCAGGGGGTGGATGCCGCCAGCGAATCCGCCATCATGCGCACCCTAACCAGCATGCGGGACCATGGCAAAACCGTGATGGTTGTCCATCATGACCTTCACGCCGTGGCGGAAAGATTTGACCACGCCATTTTGATGAATGTGCGGAAAATCGCTGATGGCCCCGTGTCCACGGTGATCACGCCTGAAAACCTGAGGCGCACATTCGGCACCCGGGTTGGATTTGATGACATCGGCCAAAGGGAAGCATGAGCGCCATGCCCGACCCCGCCGTCATGACCGGATGCATTCTTGCCGGCGTTTTGTATGGGCTGCTCGGTTCCTTTTGCATGGCGAGGAACCAGGCTCTTTTGGGTGATGTCATTTCCCACGCCGCATGGCCCGGACTGGTGCTGGCCTTGGGACTGACGGGATCAAGGCACTTTGGAGTCCTTGGCGTCGGTGCCGCCCTGGTCGGCTTAATGGCCTTGTTTACTTTGGAATACCTGGGAAGAGGCAGCACCCGCATCAAGCCTGACACACGGTTGGCATTGGTTTTGTCCGGTTTCTTTGCCGCTGGAATGCTCTTCACCCGTCAGGTCCAGACATCGATGCCGGGTTCCATGGGACATCTTCATTCCTTTCTCTTCGGCCAGACGGCGGCTCTCGTTTGGATGGATACCGCCGTGATGGCCGCAGTCTTGATTCCAACCATGATCCTGGTTTGGATTCGCTGGAGGGATCTGTCGGCATTGTGTTTTGACCCGCAATGGCGACAGACAACACCCCATGCGAATGGGGCGACACCCGCCATCCTGAACGGTCTTCTGGTGGTCGGAATCGTCGCGGGGCTTCCCGTGGCCGGCGTGGTGCTCGTCAGCGCGCTGCTTGTATGCTTGCCTGTCACGGCGCGCAGCATGACCAACAGGTTTTCCAGCGGAATCCTGGTCGCCATGGGGTTGGGCGCCGCGCTTGGCGCCCTTTCGCCGCTGGTTGTCATGCTAACCGAGTCACTCTTCCGACATTGGCGCGGGAATGATGACGCCAGACTGCCAACCGGTCCGGTTTTCGTGCTCCTGGGGGTGACCTGTTCCGGGTTATGCCTCGGGTTGAAGACCTTGAGGCAGAGGCAAATCCAAAGGACGGGACG